>CANQWJ010000030.1 GCA_947627525.1 uncultured Bacilli bacterium | reverse complement strand
AGAAAGTCTTCGTAATGATATATATAATCTTACTAATGGAACGCCAGTATATCTAGATATCTGTGTCAGTACTTATGAGTATTTAAAAAATAATGGTGAAGAAATATCTATTGATAAGTTCGGTAATGATGTTGATATTCTTGTTGAAAGACTAATTCGCTACATGGATAACCAAAGTAGTGAAATAACTTATATGTTAAGTATAATTGGTAATTGGAATGATGATTTAATTTTTGATATTGGACCAAAGATACTACCATCTTTTTCAGTAAGTTTATATGAAAAAATAAAAAACTTATCTTATATTATTCGTGAAAATGATAAGTATTATATGCATCAAACAGTCAGAGATATTTTTAAAAAGAAATGTCCAATAATGCTTGCCAATAAGACTTTAGAAAATATGAATATGTATTATTTAAATTATATAGTTGATCATGATGTTTTAGATGATAATTATGTCAATTGTTTAGATAGTTATACAAATGTTTTTTTAGAGTACACTAACTCTGAAAATTTAAATCAACAAGTTGTTAATTTAGATGATGTTTTATATAGTATAGATTATTCTTTAGACAAAAAGAAAAAAGAAATATTGGATAGGACTTATTCCTATATAATAGAAAACTTTCCTAAATGTGAATACCTTTATTGTTTAGAATTACAATATGCAGGATATTATCTTTATCATTCAGATTTCAAAAATAGTATTGAAAAGTGCTATGAAACAATAGATAAACTTATTAATGAAAGAATCGTTGATTATGATAATATGTTAAATATTAGTAGTTATCTTAGAGGCATGAAAGGAATAGTAAATATAAATAAAGTTAATGAATTTATTAATTTTGTAAATATGATAAAGGTGCCAAGTGATCATGAAAACGCTCAATCTTTATTATTAACGCTTGCTAATTTATATTTTGCTAAAAATGATTATGAAACAGCAATAAAATATTATGATCAAGCTGATAGTGAAATGGATAAAAATATGCGTTTTCTTATGTTGACAGAAATTTTATTAACAAAATTGAATAATGAAACATTGTCAGAAAGACAAAAAGAATATGCTCAAGAGTTAGAAAGTCTATTTAATGATGAATTAAGTGATGATGTACCTTATGGATTAGGATGTTTAGCTTTAGCTTGTTGTTCTATCTTAAACAATGATAACGATAAAGCATTATATTGGATAAAAAAGGGTGATGCTTTTTATCAAAAACAAGAAAAAGAACAAGAAGATAATGGTTATTTATCATATATGGTAAATAAAGCCGTAATAATTAATTTAATAGATTGCAATGAAGGTAAAGAGTATTCTAAATATGTACTTGATTATATAAATAATAATTGCGATTTAGATGATTCAACCGTAGAATTATCACTAATACAAATTTATAGTATTTATAACCTTGAAGAAGAAAACAAATTACTACTAAATTTGTGTGATAAATATGGTAAAAAAGAAAAGAATTTAGAACAATTATCAATAATTTCTAATTTTTTAAATAGAAATATTAATGAAGAAATTATAAATAAAATGGTAGATATTTGTACAAATGATATAGTTATTGAAGAAGATGATGTTAACGAAAACAATCTTGCTCTCTTTGATAATCTTATTAGGAATCTTTTGAAATATACTGATAATATTGAACAGCAACTTGATTTAAATGAACAATTATTAATAGCATATATGCAAATTGAATTTACAGATATTAATAAGATAAATGATATATTTGATGAAATAATAAGATTGAATTTAAGTATTAAGAACTATGAAGAACTTATTGAATTTGTCAGTGGTCTTGATGAAATATTTTTTGGTACTGATAGACATAGTGGTGTTCTTGCATATGTTAACTTCATAAAGGGAAACATGGATAAAAGTTTAGTTTCTAATGAGAAAATTACTGAAAAAATAGAAAAGATTCAAGATGGAAGTACTATTAGAGATTGCGTATATTTAATAAAGGCCTTAAAAATGCTAAATGACAATAATTTTGATAAGTCAATTGATACGTTATTAAAAAAAGTCTTAGACAATATCAATTTAGTTAATGACCAAGAACTATACCAAGAAATTATTGATATAGAAGAACAAAATAAAAAATAAAAATGTTTACAAAAATGATATAATTTGCTATACTACTTGCGAGTATTAAATTACTCCTTGCTTCATTTAATTTAATGAAGCCATAAGTCCAAAAGGAGGTGCAAGATAATGTTAAAATATGAAATGATGTTTATCGTAAGACCTGACTTAGAAGAAGCCAACATCAAACAAGTTGGTGAATCTATGAAAGCACTAGTTGAAGGAAAAGGTGCTAAAGTTGTTGAATACAAAGAAATGGGTCAAAGAGAATTAGCATACACTATTAAGAACTACAAAAACGGATATTATTTCTTAATAATTGCTGAAAGCGAAAACGATGAAGCAGTTAAAGAATTTGATCGTGTAGCATTGATCAATGAAGATATCATTCGTCATCTAGTTGTTAAAGATGAAGATTAAGAAAAGAGGAATAATGTATGAATAAAGTATTTTTAATAGGAAGACTAACTCGTGATCCAGAACTTAGATACACTGACTCTAATGTTCCTGTTGCAACGTTTAGTATTGCTGTAAATAGGAATTTTACTAATCAAGCCGGAGAAAGAGAAGCTGATTTTATTAACATTATTGTTTGGAGAAAACAAGCTGAAAATGTTAAAAACTATATTAAAAAGGGTAGCCAGGTAGCCATTGATGGAAGAATTCAAACAAGAAATTATGAAAAAGATGGACAAAAACGTTATGTGACAGAAGTTGTTGCTGACAATGTTCAATTCTTAGATTCTAAATCAAGTGGTAATAGTGGTAGTCAAGATAATTTTGGAGACTTTGGTGACGTTACACCAAATGATTTCTCTAGTCAAATGCCAACTACTGAAGTAAAGAATGATCCTTTTGCCGACTTTGGAGCAAGTATCGAAATTAATGATGATGAGTTACCATTCTAAGAAAGGGAGGATTAATAATGGCAGAATTTTTTAGAAAAAAGAAAAAAGTATGTTATATGTGTACTGGTAAAGATATAGATTATAAAGATGTTGAAACTTTAAAGAGATATGTCAATGAAAGAGGTAAGATTTTACCAAGAAGAATTACTGGTGCTTGTGCTAAACATCAAAGACATATAGCAAAACAAGTTAAAAGAGCAAGAAATATTGCTTTATTACCATTTTCAAAATAAGATACTTTTGAGTATCTTTTTTATTATTTTTAATACTTTACATTTTAATTGCTGTTTTTGTGTAAAGAAACATAATAATTAAACCATTAAAGTGCAAATTGACAGTCAACTGTGATATAATTAGAGTTACAAAAGTGGGTGATGAAATGGCAGTTAAAGTTGTAAAAAAGAAACCAAAGCAATTTACGTTTAGGTTTTTACTTTTTGGTGTGCTTTCAATTGTAGTCATATCCGCTGTTTTGGGATCACTAAGTAAAGTATGGTTAAATATATATGAAAAATATAAAGAAAAGAAAGAGTTAGAAGAAAAATTAGTTCTTTTAAAAGAAGATGGTGAGTCTTTATCAATTGATGTTGAAAAATTAAAAGATCCAGAATATGTGGCAAGATACTTAAAAGAAAAATATTTTTATTCTAGTGATGGTGAATATATCATTAGATTACCACAATCTGATTCTGAAGAATAATGGAGATAATATGCATAAAGTAAAAGAGTTCTTAGAAAAAGAATTGAAACTAAAAGATGGTGATGTCTTGGTCATTGGTAATTCTTATGGACCAGATTCAATGGCCTTAATGGACATCTTATTAAAATTAAAAAAGAAAATAAATATATCAATTGTGGTTGCTCATGTCAATCATAATGTACGAGAAGAAAGCGCTAAGGAAAAACAAGACTTAGAGTCTTTTTGTCGTGATAAAGATGTTATTTTTGAATCAATGGTCATTGAACAATATGGTGATGATAATTTTGAAAATGAAGCACGTAATATCCGTTATAATTTCTTTGAAGATTTAGTGAGAAAATATAATGCTAATTATTTGTTGACAGCCCATCATGGTGATGACTTGATTGAAACGGTCATAATGCGTATCGTTAGAGGTTCAACTTTAAAAGGATATAGTGGTTTTAGTAAAATTGTTGATATGGGAAATTATAAAATAGTAAGACCTCTCATATATGTTACTAAGGACGAAATAATTGAATATGATGAAAAGAACAATATTCCTTATGCAATTGATAAATCAAACTTTAAAGACACCCATACTCGAAATCGTTATCGTCATACTCTGCTTCCTTTTTTGAAGAGTGAAGATCCTAAAGTTCATGAGAAATTTTTGAAGTATAGTACGACCTTATTAGAGTATGACGAATACATCAATAAAGAAATAAGTCGCACAATATCTAAAGTCTATAAGGATCGAACTATTGATTTACCAAAGTATTTGGAATTAGATCCCCTTATTCAAAAGAAATTAATTTACTGTATTTTAGAAGATATATATAAAGATGATCTAATGATAATTAATGATAATCATGTTAAACTTTTAAAAATGCTCATTAAATCTAAAAAGGCTAATTCTTATGTCTATTTGCCACACAATATAAAAGCTGTCAAAGCCTATGATAAAATAACGATATCTGATCGTATAAAAGAACCCGTTAATTATGAAATTGAATTATCAGACTATGTCGAACTACCTAATGGGCACTCTATTACTAAAATATTAGAGAGTGATAAAAACGATAATAACATTTGTCGTATATCTAATGATGACATCGTTTATCCCCTATATGTTAGAACGCGTAAGTATGGTGATAAGATGCAGTTGAAGAAGATAAATGGTAGCCGCCGTATTAAAGATATTTTCATTGATGCGAAGGTTCCATTGCTCGAAAGAGATACCTGGCCAATCGTTGTTGATTCTTGTGATAAAATCATTTGGATTCCAGGAATAAAAAAATCTAAATTTACTAAACAAAAAAATGAAACTTATGATATAATACTAAGATATGATTAACAAGGAGGACTTTTATGAATAAAAAAAGTGTTAAGCGTGGGTTAATGCCCTATATATTTTTGATAGTATTTGTAATAGTTGTTTACTTTATATTTAGTTCCATGAATCAAAAAGTAAATAAGATGACTTATGATGAGTTCGTTGTTCAACTAAATAAAAATAATATTACAGAATTAGAAGTTACGCCAAAAGAGCGTTCTGTTGTGTATCTATTAGAAGGAAAATTAAAAGGATATAAAGAAAATGAGACTTTTAGATTAAATGTTCCTTTTTCTGATGAAGTTATGAAAGAGATTTTAAAGACTGATGAAGAAGGTAACTTAGGATTTAAATTAGTCGCTAATTCTGATCCTGAATCTAGTACACTTTTAATGATTTTAGTAGATGTATTACCACTTGTTCTATTAGTAGGAGTTGCTTTATGGTTCTTCTCCCGTCAAGTTAGTACTAATGCTAAATCAATGGACTTTGGTCGTAGCAAAGCTAGATTGAGTAATGGTGAGAGTGGCGTAACATTTAAAGATGTTGCTGGATTAAAAGAAGAAAAAGAAGAAGTTAGTGAACTTATTGATTTCTTAAAGAATCCTAAAAAGTTCCAAAAATTAGGAGCAAGAATTCCTAAAGGAGTTCTATTAGTTGGACCTCCAGGTACTGGTAAAACTTTACTTGCGAAAGCTGTCGCAGGAGAAGCTAATGTTCCTTTCTACTACATTAGTGGTTCTGACTTTGTTGAATTATTCGTAGGTATTGGTGCTAGTCGTGTTCGTGATATGTTTAAACAAGCAAAACAAAATGCTCCTTGTCTAATATTCATTGATGAAATTGATGCTGTCGGACGTCAAAGAGGAACTGGTTTAGGTGGAGGACATGATGAACGTGAACAAACTCTTAACCAATTACTTACTGAAATGGATGGTTTTGGAACTAATGAAGGAATTATCATTATTGCCGCAACAAACCGTGCCGATGTTCTTGATCCAGCTTTGCTTAGACCAGGACGTTTTGATCGACAAGTAACTGTTAATTTACCTGATATTAAAGCTCGTGAAGAAATATTAAAAGTTCATGCTCGTAATAAGGTATTAGGTGAAGGTGTTACTTTAAAAAATCTTGCTAAGAGAACACCAGGATTTAGTGGAGCTGATTTGGAAAATTTACTTAATGAAGCGGCCTTACTTGCTGTAAGACGTAATAAAGAGAGTATTACAATGGCTGAAATAGATGAAGCAACTGATAGAGTTCTAATGGGTCCTGCTAAAAAGAGTAAGAAATATACTGAATCTGAAAAGAGACTTGTGGCTTTCCATGAAGCTGGTCACGTTGTCCTTGGTCTAAAATTAGATGATGCTAATGATGTCCAAAAAGTAACGATTATTCCAAGAAGTTATGCTGGTGGATATGCCATGATGGTTCCAAAAGAAGAACGTTATACATCAACTAAAAAAGAATTACTAGAACAAATTACTGGTTTACTTGGTGGTCGTGTATCTGAAGAAATAAACTTTGGTGAAATTACAACAGGTGCTCATAACGACTTTGAAAAAGCTACTAAGATTGCTCGTGCTATGGTAACTGAATATGGTATGAGTGATTTAGGACCAGTTCAATTAGAACAACAAGAAGGAGGAGTCTTCTTAGGAAGAGACTATAACAAGAGTCGTAACTTCTCTAATGAAATTGCTCATGAAATTGACCTTGAAATGCGTAAGATAATGGATGAGTGCTATAAGAAAGCTAAAGAAATTCTAACTAAAGAAAAGGACTTAGTTAAACTAATTGCCGAAACATTATTAGAATACGAGACTTTAACTAAAGAACAAATCGATTACTTAGTTGAAAATGGTCATATGCCTGAAGTTGAAAGTTTAAATGACTTCAATATTTCTGAATTGAAGACAAGAGCTAAAGAAGCTGGTATCAAAGGTTGTAGTAAGATGACTAAAGAAGAACTTATTGATGCTTTGGACAATTTAGATAAAGAAGATAATGAAGAAGATGAAGATGCTAAATAGTATCTTCTTTTTTTGAAAAAGATTGCTAAAAATTATTAATTACGTTATTATAAAATAAAGGAGTGATAAAATGAAAAAAATCTTTTGTCTATTGTGCTTGTTAGGACTATCTTTTACATTAGCAGGATGTGGTACTAAAACATTAACTTGTACTAAATCAGAAACGGAGTCAGGTATGACTAATGAACAAACTATGATAGTAAAGTTTAAAAAAGACAAACCTTCATCAGCAACAATGAAAATGGATATAAAATTTGATGATAGTACTAAAAGTGGCGTTGATACAATGTATAGTATTTTAGAATCAGGTTTTAAAGATCAAGAACAAGATGGTGTAAAAGTTGATACTAAAAAGACAGATAACAGCATTACTTTAAAACTAGATATTGATTTCGCTAAAGTAAAAGATGAAGATGGGCTTGATTTAGATTTTGATTCAGCAAGTTCTATTAGCGAAATAAAAGAAGATATGGAAAAAGACGGATACAAATGCAAATAGAGAGAAATAATCTCTCTTTTATTTTGAAAAAATAATATGAATTAAATTCTTTGTATAAAGTATTAGTTAATGCTATAATATGCCTAGGTGATTTCAATGTGGAAAATCGGTAATATTGAAATAAAAAATAGATTAGTTTTAGCACCTATGGCTGGTATATCCAATCCAGCTTATATGAAGATTTGTGAAGAAATGGGAATTGGTTATGCGGTTACTGAATTGATAAGTGCCGAAGCAATTGTTCGTAATAATAAAAAGACGTTAGAAATGCTTAAAGGATTAGACACTCTTAATATTCCTGTTGCTGTTCAATTGTTTGGTTCTAATCCAGAAACACTAGCAAATGCTGCTAAAATAGTTAGTAATTTATATCCTAATGTTTTTATTGATATAAATATGGGATGTCCTGTTCCTAAGGTGGCACTAAGATCACAAGCAGGTTCGGCTCTATTGAAAAATCCTAAAAAAATTGGTGAAATTGTTAAGAAAGTAGTGAGTTCTGTGAGTTGTCCTGTTACGGTAAAGATTCGCAGTGGGTGGGATCAAAATAGTATTAATGCTGTTGAAGTTGCTAAGGTATGTGAAGAAAATGGTGCTAGCGCTATTTGTGTTCATGGAAGAACAAGAAGCCAGGGGTATAGCGGTAAAGCTGATTGGAAGATAATTAAAGAAGTAAAAGATAGTGTTTCAATTCCCGTTATTGGTAATGGCGATGTCATTGATGTCGAAAGTGCTCAAAAGATGTTTTTAGAAACAGGAGTAGATGCCATTATGATAGGACGTGCAGCATTAGGAAATCCTTGGATTTTCAAAGAGATTAAAACATTTTTAGAAAAAGGAATAATTATTGATAAGCCAACACCTCTTGAAAAAATAGATATGTGTCTTAAACATATGAACTACCTTTTAAAATTTAAAACTGAAAAAATAGTATGCTTAGAAATGCGTAATCATGTAGCTTGGTATTTAAAAGGTTTAAAAAATTCTAGTGAAATAAAAAATAAAATATATCTAACTACTTCAATAAATGATATAATTTTTATATTAAATGAATATAAAAAAGAATTAATGGAGGAATTATAATGCAATTTAAAAGAATATGTGCTTATTTAATTGATTTTATAATTGTAATGATTTTAGGCACTTTGCTTACATCAGTAATGCCAAATAATAAAGAAGCAGTAGATCTATCCAACGAAAGTTTTGAAGTGATGGAAGAATATTTTGAAGCTATTAAAGAAAGCGATGAAGAACAAATAAAAAAATTAGAAGTAAAAGTTAATGATTTATCTTATGATTTAGCTAAGGTAACTACTTATAGTACAATTATAACAATTATATTATATTTTCTTTACTTTATTGTTTTTCAAAGTTATAATAAGGGTCAAACTCTTGGAAAAGTTTTATTTAAAATTGAAACAGTCAATGAATTGGGAATAAGAGCTAGTTTTGGACAAATGTTATTGAGAGGATTAATCTTATATCCGATACTACCTAATTTATTATCTTTGATTTCATTATATTGTAGCAAGAACCTTTATTTAAATATTGCTGGTTATTTCTCTATAATTTATTATATTATTTTTATAATTTCCTTCTTTATGGTAATTGCCTCAAATCGTGGCTTACATGATCGTTTATCTAAGACTAGAGTTATGGAAGTTGTCAAAGAAGAAGATGATGGAAATATTAATAAATGGCAAGAAAATAATGAAAAGAGTAAGAAGATAAAAAATAGTAATATAAAACATATGACTGGGAAAAGAAAGGGTGGAAAATAATGAATGAATTAACAGAACAAGAACAAGTAAGACGTACTAAGATGGAGGAGATTCGTTCTAAAGGAATGGATCCATTTGGTCAAAGATTTGATCGTACACACACATCTTTAGAAATTAAAAATAATTATGGTGATAAAACTAATGAGGAATTAGAAACAAGTCCTGTTGAAGTTAAAGTTGCTGGAAGAATAATGACAAAAAGAGGAAAAGGTAAAGCGGGTTTCATGCACATTCAAGATCGTGATGGACAAATTCAAATATATATGAAATTAGATAATGTTGGTGAAGAAAACTATGAGTTATTCAACAAGGCTGACATTGGTGACATAGTAGGAATCGAAGGAACATTATTTGTAACGCATACTGGGGAATTATCAGTGCGCGCTAGTAAGTATGTACATTTAGTTAAAGCTTTACGACCTCTTCCTGAAAAGTTTCATGGCTTAACAGATATTGAAGAGCGTTATCGTCGTCGTTATGTCGACCTAATTATGAATGAAGAATCTAAGAAAGTTGCTTTAATGCGACCAAAAATAATTAGAACAATTCAAAACTTTATGGATAGTCAAGGTTTTGTCGAAGTTGAAACACCTATTCTTCAACCAGTATTAACCGGGGCAAGCGCAAGACCCTTTACAACTTATCACAATGCTTTAGATATGCCATTCTATTTAAGAATTGCTCTTGAACTTCCACTAAAAAGATTGTTGGTTGGTGGTTTAGAAGCGGTTTATGAAATAGGAAGAGCTTTTAGAAATGAAGGTGTTGATCCTCGACATAATCCGGAATTTACTCTAATGGAAGCATATCTTGCTTATTCTGATTTAGAGGGAATGATGGATTTAACAGAAAAGATGTTTCAAAAGATTGCCCAAGATGTTCGTGGTACATTAGAACTTGAATGGAATGGTAAGATGATTAATCTTGCTGGTCCTTGGAAAAGAATTCATATGGTTGATGCCATTAAAGAAGTAACGGGTATTGATTTTTGGAAAGAGATGACTTTTGAAGAAGCTAAAAAATTGGCTTTAGAACATAACCTACAATTAGAAGAACATTTTACAACAGTCGGTCACATCATCAATTTATTCTTTGAAGAGTATGTTGAAGAAACACTAGTTCAACCAACATTCTTATATGGACATCCTGTTGAAATTTCCCCACTTACAAAGAAGAATAAAGATGATCCAAGATTCGTTGATCGTTTTGAGTTATTCATCGATGGTAAAGAATTCGCTAACGCTTATACTGAGTTAAATGATCCAATTGACCAATTAGCTCGTTTTGAAGAACAATTAAAAGAAAGAGAACTTGGTAATGAAGAAGCAAATGACATCGATTATGATTTCATTGAAGCATTAGAGTATGGTATGCCTCCAGCTGGAGGAATAGGGTATGGAATAGATCGTCTTTGTATGTTAATAACAGGATCTGATTCTATTCGTGATGTTTTATTGTTCCCACATATGAAGAACAAGAATTAATAAGGGTTCTTTGTCAAATAGTGTTGGTAAACAATAAATTTGATAAATGAATTGCATTGTTAAGGATGACGAAAGTCA
>CANQWJ010000029.1 GCA_947627525.1 uncultured Bacilli bacterium | reverse complement strand
GGATATTAGCGTCATTATGAAGTCTAGTCATCTTAGCTTCATTAGAAGTACTAACTTTAGCACATCTAATTCCTTTAACTTTATTACAAGCAATACTAATACCTATTCCTGTACCACAAATAGCGATACCAAAGTCAACTACACCATTAACGACACCTTCACCCAATTTAAAAGCATACTTAGGGTAATCAACACTTTCTTCTGAATTAGTACCAAAATCAAATATTTGAAAATTCTTATTACTTAAATACTTTATTAATTTACCTTTTAGTTCGTAACCACGATGATCACTAGCAATACCTATTTTCATAAACTCACCTCAATTTTATTATCAAAATTATTATAACACAGTTTCGTCTTTTTTATTTTGAAAATTATGTGTAAAAAAAAGAGAGATTTCTCTCTAATTTTCTTGATTAAAACCATATTTTTTGTTGAACTTATCAACATTACCTGCGTGAGAACTTCTACTTTGTTTTCCAGTATAGAAAGGATGGCATTTAGAACATACCTCAACGTGCATTTCATCTTTTGTTGATCTTACTGTGAAAGTTTCTCCACAAGCACAAGTTACTTTAGTGTCTTTATATTCAGGATGAATTCCTGCTTTCATAGTTTTCACTCCTTCCGCCATGATTGATTACAATCATAGTAATTAATTGCTAATTTACTATAACAAATATTATCCCTTTTTGCAAGAACTTTATGATTTTTTTAGTTTAATAGCCTTAATTATTAATTGACTTATATCCTTATAACCCCTAATTGTAGGATAAATATTAATATTACCCTTTAAATAATAAGTTATGTTAGATGTATCAATATATATAATATTATGCTTTTTAGATAGTCTTTTATAAATATCATTTAATTCCATAATCTTTTCATAATTGGAATCATTTATATCATAATGACCTAAGAGACATAGATTGGAGTTATATTTTTTTATTTCTAAAATGAGATTATTTAAATCTTCTTCAACTTCTTCTTTTGGTGTTTGTTCTTTTATTTCAACTTCACCAATAGATAAAATAATTAAATTAGATGTCTGAAGATAATTCTTTAAAGTTCTATCTTTTAAATAGATGATATCATTAGTTAATTCGGATATCGAAATATCACGTTTAGAGTAATTATAGTAATAAATCTTTTGCTTATTCTCTTTTAAATATTCCTGAATGTAATCATTATAATCAAAACTTTTGACACCAAGAGGGTTTAGTCCTTTTGATAGTCCATCACCAATTGATAAGTATTTATAAGAATTAGTACTCGTTTTTTCATAAATGATAAAGATGGAAATAGCTGTTAAAAAAGAAATCATTATTAATATTAATATTTTACTTATCCTACTCATAATATCACCCAATAAAAAAAGTAGATTTTACTCTACTTAATTATATTTCTTTAAGTTCGATTTTAGCACCAACATCCGTTAGTTTTTCTACAATGTTTTCATAACCTCTTAAAATATGATTGATATTAGTAATAGTTGTTGTTCCTTCAGCTGTTAAAGCAGCGGCTACTAAAGCAGCACCAGCACGTAAATCGGTTGCTTCGACTTCACAACATTTCAAAGGGGTTGGACCACTTATTTTTGCTTTCATTCCTTCAACCTCAATTTTTGCTCCCATCTTATTTAAATAAGGAACGTGCATAAACCTATTTTCCCAAATTGTCTCAACGATGGAAGACTCCCCGTTGCACTTCGTCAAAAGAACAGAAAAAGGTTGTTGTAAATCTGTTGGAAATCCAGGATATCCTAAAGTCTTAACGTTAACAGGTTTATAATTTTTTTCACTATTGACGATTAAATAATCTGGTCCAATATCTAAAGAAACACCCATTTCCGTTAATTTTGAAGTTAATGACTCTAAATGTTCGGGAATGATGTTATCAATCTTTAAATAATTTCCCATTAGTGCTCCAATAATCGTATAAGTTCCAGCTTCAATACGATCAGGTATTACTTCATGGAAACATCCTTTTAAACTGTCAACACCATCAATAACAATTTCACTCGTTCCAGCACCACTAATTTTAGCCCCCATATTATTTAAGAACGTAGCAATATTAACGATTTCTGGCTCTTTTGCTGCATTGTCGATCGTCGTTTTACCTTTAGCTTTTACAGCTGCCAACATAATGTTAATAGTTGCTCCAACTGATGCGATATCCAAATAAATATTAGCACCATTTAATTCATCAGCATCCACAATATATTTATTTCCATCATTGGTAACTGTTGCTCCTAGAGCTTCAAATCCTTTTAAATGTAAATTAATTGGTCTTTGACCGATGGAACAACCACCAGGAAAGTACATTTCCACATGTTTATATTTTCCAAGAAGAGCACCCATAAAATAATAAGATGCACGCAACTTCTTAGCTTGTTCCTCTTTTATTTCTTTATTTTCAATTGTTACGGGATTAATAACAATACTCTCACTAGCTCGTCTAACTTCCGCACCTAAATAAGTTAAAATATCACTCAAAGCATCAGTATCTGTTATCTCTGGAACATTACAAATAGTAACAGTATCATCAGCTAAGATTGCAGCAGGGATTAAAGCAACACTACTATTTTTCGCACCGCTAATACGGATTGTTCCACTTAATTCTTTTCCCCCTGTAATTTCTAATACTTTCATAAAACCTCCACTACAATATCATATTTGTTTTTTATTTATTTGTTATTAAACATTTCTACTTTTTCACGAACTTTATCCTTCATTGAAGAAGTACCACTACCAATTACTTTTCTTGGGTCATAAACATCAGGGTTTTCTTTAACGAAAACTTTAACAGCATCACTCCAAGCAATTTGTAACTCGGTATTAATATTTATTTTACTAATTCCACAACTGATAGCTTTCTTTATGTCATAATCAGGTATTCCTGTTCCACCATGTAAAACCAAAGGAATTGTTAAATTTTGATTGATAGTAGCCATCGTTTCGAAATCAAGATTTGGTTCACCTTTATATAAGCCATGAACACTACCCAATGCTGGAGCAAGAGAATCAATTCCTGTTCCATTAACCAAAGTCAAACAGTCTTCCAAAGTTGCATTGAGACTTGTTCCAGAAACATTGTCTTCTTGTCCTCCAATATGTCCAACTTCCGCTTCAACAGTAACATCAAATTGATGAGCATAATCAACAACTTCTTTAGTAATACGAATATTTTCATCTAATGGATGTTTAGAAGCATCAATCATAACAGAACTAAAACCAGCATCAATAGCCTTTTTACAATTTTCAAAACTAGATCCATGATCCAAATGTAGGCATACTGGAATCGTTATATTTAAGTCTTCCATTAGTCCTTTTACCATACCACTTACAGCTTTATAGCCACCCATATATTTAGCTGCCCCTTCACTAACACCTAAAATGACAGCGACATTTAATTCTTGGCATTCCTCTAAAATATTCTTTGTCCACTCTAAATTATTGATGTTAAATTGCGGAACAGCATACTTTCCTTCTTTAGCATCTTGTAATATTTTTCTACCATTTACTAGCATCTTATTCACCATTCTTTCTTATCTTCATTTTATCAATTAAACTGAATATAATCAATAAATACAAAGGAAAAAAAGATTTTTCTATGTCAATAAATAATAGAATGATAAAAAAATTAACATTAAGCCACCAATCTTGGTCGTATACTTACCAAAAAGACCATTTATTTTTTTACCAATTATTAATCCAACATAAGTAAAAAGAAAACTGACGGTTGAAAACATACACATCGGCATAAAGATTTTCCCACTAGATGCAATCGCAATCCCAACACTAAAACTATCAATACTAACTGTAAAAGCAAATAATAAAATACTCGTCAACTTAGAAAAATTCATTAAAGTATCTTCTTCATTCTTACTAAAAAGCATCTCTAATCCTAAAATTAAGAAGATGACAAAAGCAATAAAATTAGTATTGGATATAAATCTAGCAATAACTAAATTACTCATTAAATATCCTAAAAAAGGCATAAAAAAGTGAAAGATACCAACAGCTAAACTGAGTATTAAAATAGTTCTTTTTTCTTTTAAAACCGTACCATATATAATAGCTAATGAAAAAGCATCTAAACTTAATGCAATAGCTGTTGTTAAGGTAATAAAAAAATACATTGAATCACCTATATAATTCTATGTATTTATTTTTTATTTATAGTTAGAAATTACCTCATTAACAAAGAAACAATAATCAACATTGGTAATATTTTCTTCTTCTGTTGGCAATAAGCATAAAGGTGGAAATAAGACACACCACCAATTGTTTCCTTTTCCTTTACCTAAAGTTACTACTAATGAATCATAGTATCCAGACTCATATGTGATACCTTTAAACTCTTTTTCGGGAAAATAATTTAATCCATAATTAGTTTCATATTTAGTCTTAGACTCTAAGCTGTTTAAAGTATCTGTAATATTTTGATTGATATTCGAAATATTACTCTTAATCGTTTTTTCTGTCTCTTCCCTTGTTTTAGCATCTTTTAATAAATCGCTCAAAAAGATTTGTAAATTTTTTCTAACGACTAACTTCTCTTGTTGATCATCTAAAGAGTTAGAGTTAGCAATAACTCTTATTCTAATAGCGTCATTAGGAATTATTACTTGTTCTTCACTATTGTATTTGTTATAAGTTAAAGGAATTAAAATAATTGCCAAAGCAATAAATAGTTTTTTCATATCATCACCATTAGAATAATGATACTAAATAAATATTTTTATACAAAAAAAGATATTTATTCATTATAAATAAATATCATACGATTTCGATTTTGATAATCTTTTAGACATTCTATTTTGTAATTAGTAAGGGTTTTACTGACCAAATCAAAGATAGCGTCTTTTTGTGTATCACCTATTTCAAAAGCAATTAAATATTTTTTTTTAATATTTTCTTTGACATGATTTAGAATCTTACGATAATAGTCTAGGCCATCAACACCAGCATATAAGGCCAAGTGCGGTTCATTATTTTTAACGATTTCCTCTATTTCTTCATCAGTCTTAATATATGGTGGATTAGATACAATAACATCGTATTGATTAGATAAATTCTCTAACATATCATTTAAAATAAACTTCGCTTTTAGACCTAATCCTTCAGCATTCCTTTTCGCAACTTCTAATGCTTCTTCACTTATATCAAGAAGAGTGATATTAGCGCGTTCTATCTCTTTTTTTATTGATAGACCAATAGCACCACTTCCACACCCCAAATCAATTAAATCAAATTCACCACTAGGGAATAATAGATTTATGCGTTTAATCGTTTCTTTGACTAATTGTTCAGTCTCAAATCTAGGAATTAAAACGTTTTCATTGACTTCTAAAAGGTTACCACAAAAATTAACATTACCAATGATATATTGAATGGGACAACCTTTGCGCAACTCATCAACACGATATTTAAAAGTATTGACGATTTCCTCATCAACTTCTTGATCAAGAATGAATAATAACTCTAAGGAATTGATACCCATTAAATCAGCTAAAAGCATTTTCGCTAAATCAGAATGAACTTTGCTTTTACCATAGACAATTACATCATCAACAGTCATTATTCTTCATTTCCTTCTAATTTACGCTTTTGATCTTCATTGATTAAAGCTTCAATTATTTCATCTAATTGACCGTTCATAATACGATCCAAATTATTAGTTGTATAACCGATACGATGATCCGTTACACGATTTTGTGGATAGTTGTAAGTACGAATTTTTTCAGAACGATCTCCTGTACCAATCTTACTTTTTCTTTCACTTCCAACTTCCGCATCTTGTTTGGCTTGTTCGGCTTCATATAGACGAGCACGTAAAACTTTCATTGCTTGTTCTTTATTTTGAATTTGACTACGTTCATTTTGACAAGTGACAACAGTATTAGTTGGTATATGGGTAATACGAACAGCTGATGGTGTCGTATTAACTCCTTGTCCACCATGACCACTAGCACAATAAACATCAATTCGTAAATCGTTAGGATTTATATCAACACTTACGTCTTCAACTTCCGGCATAACTAGAACCGTAGCCGTTGATGTTTGAATTCTTCCTTGCGACTCCGTTTCCGGTACTCTTTGAACACGATGAGAACCACTTTCATACTTTAATTTTGAATAGACATTAGCTCCCTTAATCATAAATTCAATTTGCGCAAAACCACCCGCTGTTCCTTCAACTAAATCAATGACTTCCGTTTTAAAACCTTGACGTTCAGCATAACGCGTATACATGCGATATAAATCACCCGCAAAAATATTAGCTTCGTCTCCACCTGCTGCTCCTCTTATTTCCATAATGATATTTTTCCCGTCATTAGGATCTTTTGGTATTAATAAAATTTCTAATTTTCGCTCCAAATCTTCTTTTTCTTGAACCAAGGAATCATATTCTGATTTAGCCATTTCCCCAAGTTCGGGATCTTTCATGAGTTCTTTAGCTTCTTCTAATTCCTTATCTACTTCCATATATCTTTTATAGTGATTAACAATTTCTTCAAGTGAAGCCATCTCTCTTGATAATTCTGTTGTTTTATTTATATCACTAAGTACTTCTGGCTTCATCAATTCTTTTTGCATATCTTCATACTTGTTCTTTATTATTTCCAGTCTTTCAATCATATTAATCGCTCCATCTCTCAATAAATATCTATGCATATTATAGCATTAAAATATAATAATTAATAGTAAAAGTTAATAAGAAAAACAAGTCCTTTTACCGACTTGTCACTAACTATTCTTCTAACTCTAACTCATCTTCATCTAGTATTACTAAATCTTTTAAGTCATCATCTGAGTCATCAAAATCATCATCACTTCTTGAAGAGTCATAATCATCAGTATTATCTTCATCATCAGAACTATCTTCATCATCTTTATTTTCAGATAATTCGTCCTCTTCTTCTTCCTCTTCTTCCTCTTCACTATCATTTATTATGACAACTTTATCAGATGTATGGTTTTCTCTTAAATCCCATTTTCCATCATCTAACATAATAAAGTGTTTATCATTAGTCAAAGTTGTATAATAATCTCCTATTTTATTCTCAAATACACTACTTGATAACTCTAAAAGTTTTGTTATCTCTTTAAACAAATCAGCAGTATTCATTGCCCCTTTTTCCTTTAGTAGCATATTTGTTAAGTCTTTGTATGAATATAACTCCAATTCTTCTTTGGACATATCATAAATACTCATTTTCATTCCTCCTACATAAACATTTAATTTATGATATTTTCGGATATATAAATTCCTTTTTCTTTTATATCATTATTTCCTATGAAAAGCAACCTATTTTCTTACATTTTATCAGGAACTTCAATTCCTAATATCGTAAGAAGCATTTCATTTGTTGATTTAACAATATTTGAAAGGGCTAACCAAGAAGATCTAATTTCTTCATCACCCTCTGATAAAATTCTATTCTCAGCATAAAATTTGTTGTAGGCACTTGTCAATTTATATAGATATTCAGCAATATCATTCAATGATTTAACTTCATATGCTTTATCTAAAACATTAGGCAAACTTAACAACGTTATAGCTATATCACGATCACTTTCTTTAACTATTCTTTTTACATTGTATTTAAATGTATTAGATTTATTCAATAAAGATTTAATTCTAATGGTTGAGTATAACAAATATGGTCCTGTCTTACCTTCTAAGTCGACAAACTTTCCCGGATCAAAGATGTAATCAGTCGTTCTAAAAGGTAAAAAGTCCGCATACTTTAAAGCCGCAAGAGCAATTTGTTCAGCTGTTTTTTTTCGTTCAGTTGGATCAGTAATATTAGGATTTAGACGGGATGTAGCTTCATCGACGACTAAGGCAATCAAACTCTTTAAATCCATTACCCCACCATCTCTTGTTTTAAATGGCTTACCATCAGGTCCATTCATCGTTCCAAATTCTAAGTGTTTTAACTCGGTATTTTCATTTACTAAACCACTTTTTTTACTAGCACGAAAAACTTGTTCAAAATATAGTCCTTGACGGAAATCTGTGACATACCAAAACTCATCAGGATTAAAGCGTTGCATTCTTGAATAAATAGTCGCAAGTTCACGAGTGGCATAAAGTGTTGCCCCATTACTTTTAATGACAACTAATGGTGGCATAGGACTATTATCACTTTCAAGAGCAATATCCATTACTAAAGCTCCTTCACTCTCATACAAATAATTGCCATCTTTTAATTTCTTGACTACTTCGGGAATATAAGGATAACAATCGGTTTCACCTTCCCACAAATCAAAATCAGTATTCAATTTTAAATAAATACTCTTAATATCTTCAATGGAAACTTTCTTTATTTTCTCCCAAAGTTTCGCATATCCAACATGACCATTTTCAAGATCCATAGTTATTTTTCGCACTTCTTCTAAACGATCTTCATCTTCCTTACAAGCTAGTGATGCTTTAGGATAGATTTCCCCTAATTCATCAGCCGTTATTTCAAAATCAACGTCTTCCCCATTATAGTCTTCCGCAAAATATTTTAAATCGGGATATCTTCTCTTAATCTCGGAAATGACCATTCCTGATTGACGACCAATATCGCCAAAATGAACATCAGAAATTACTTCGTCACCCAAAGTCTTCGCAAGTCTTTTTAGAGCTCCACCAATATTAGCTGAACGCAAATGTCCAACGTGAAGTGTCTTCGCAATATTCGCACCACCATAATCGAGGAAAAGTTTTTTCCCCTCTCTAACATCAATATTATTTTTAACATCTTCGTTCAATATATTCAAAAATTCAATTAGGGCTTTATCGGAAATAGAAAGGTTAATGAATCCAGGACCGGCAATATTAACATTAGTAAAATTATCATCTTTATCTAATAATTCTTTAACTTTTCCGGCAATACTAACGGGACTTTCACCATATATTTTTGCTAAACGCATCGCATCATTTATTTGAAAATCACCAAGTTCTGGTCGATTAGATGTCGTTAAATCAATGTCTGAAACTTCATATCCAGCTCTTTTAAACATATCGATTAAATCTTGTTTTAACTTCTTTATATAACTCATACTATTCCTCCCTAAATGTTATTTCATATATGAATTTATCTTTTTCAATTAAATATTCAACATAATATCTATTATTACTTTTTTCAATACATTCAGTCTTTATATCAACTGTTACTTCTTTATTAAATTCTTTTATTAAAACATTACCTAAAGTTTTATCATTTTCATCAAAAGTATATTTTAAATAAAGATCATCATTTTCGCGAATCAAAGCATTACGCTCAATATCTAAATATACATAGGTATTATTATCTTCACTATAACTTATTATACCTTCATTAATAGTACCAATTAAATTTTCTTTAATCTTATTTCCATTAGAAATAATAGTAATTGTCATTTTAATTTTTTTCATTTTTCCACCAACAATTTCTAAAACGAATTATAACATATAAGTACTATTTTTAACACATATTTTTACGTTTTTACTACATAATAAAACTGGAATGGTGATTTTATGAAAATATTAAAAAAGATTATAAAAATTTGTCTTTTTCTTTTCATTTTTTTCATACTTGGTATTTTATCCATTTATGGTTATTCCAAATTTTCACCAAAATTAGAAATTGAACAAGCCAATAATATTGTTTTTTATGATAGTGAAGAAAATGTTTTTCTTCAAGGAAATGGTGGTAAAGAATGGGTTTCTTTAGATGATATTTCCGATAATTTAAAAAATGCGACGATATCAGCGGAAGATAAAAACTTTTATAAGCACTTTGGCTTTGATGTCTTAAGAATTGGTAAAGCTCTATACACTAATATGAGAGCTGGTAAAACGGTTCAAGGAGCTTCAACTATTACCCAACAATACGTTAAAAATTTATTTTTAGAATTTGATAAGACTTGGAAAAGAAAATGGGATGAAATGTGGTTAACGCTCAATATGGAAACACATTATTCAAAAGATGAGATATTAGAGGGTTATTTAAATACCATTAATTATGGTAATGGTAAATATGGTGTGGAAAGTGCTTCTAAGTTTTATTTTGGAAAGAGTGCTAGTGAACTTGATGTCGCTGAGTCGGCTCTTTTGTGTGCTATTCCCAAGTCACCTTCTAAATACTCACCAATAACTAATTTTGAAAATACTAAAAGCCGTCAAGAAATGATTTTAAAAGGAATGTATAACAATAAATATTTAACTTACGATGAATATCAAGAAGCACTTAATGAAGAAATTACGATTATAGGTAAAGAAGAAGAAAAAACAATATCATCAGTCATGTATTACAAAGATGCGGTTTTAGATGAGTTGGAAAAAATAAACAGTGTTCCTACTTCTTTTTTAGAAACTGGTGGATTAAAAATATATACTACTATGGATATAAAAGCCCAAGAAACATTAGAAAATAGTATTAAAAATAATTTAAAACAAAAAGACTTACAAGCATCAGGCATGATGATGAATCCCAAAGATGGTTCCATCATAGCGCTAATTGGAGGAAATAATTACGATAAGTCACAGTACAATCGCGTTTTAAATTCTAAAAGACAAGTTGGTTCAACAATGAAACCTTTTCTCTATTATACAGCCTTAGAAAATGGTTTTACTTCTAGTACTTCTTTTACGAGTGAAGAGACGACCTTTGTCTTTTCTAATGAAGAGACTTATGCTCCCCAAAATGCTGGAAAAATTTATGGTAACAAACCCATTTCTCTTGCGGCTGCCATATCGTATTCTGATAATATTTATGCCGTTAAGACACATATGTTCTTAGGTGAAGATAGTCTTGTCAATATGGCTAATCGTCTTGGCATAACCGCGAAATTAGAAGCCGTTCCTTCTCTTCCCTTAGGTACTTATGAAATAAATATGGTTGAAATGGCTACTGCTTATGCCACTTTTGCCAATTTAGGTTATAAAGTTGATC
>CANQWJ010000028.1 GCA_947627525.1 uncultured Bacilli bacterium | reverse complement strand
GTAGTCCAATTCCTGTCATTTCAGCAAGATTGGCACCTTTTCCACCAAGCAATTCGCGCATATCTTTATTTCCTTCTTTGAAAGAATATACATATTTCATAAATTCATCTCCCTTTCCTATAATACGCACTAAATTGATTATATCATACTTCAAAATAAAAAGAAAAAGGTTTTATCCTCTTTCTTACATTTTTTTTGAAGATGTTTCAGCATTTTCCATTTGTTCAAGAAAATAAACAAATGGTGATATTTTATTAATTACATATTTTCCTTCTGGTTCAATTTTTTCTTGATGAATACTTGTCATTTTAGTTGAGTGACTAGAACTAGTAGCAAAAGAACCCATAGGTCTTAAATGATCTCGTTCCGCAATTATCTTATCAACATATGAACTTCCTTCAAGCATTAGTCCTTCTGGTGTAACAACTGCTTCTCTTACAGAATTTCTAGCTTTAGGACCATACTTTTTAAGATAATCAGGATGTAATATTGAACGAACAGCAATAGCGCGTTCTGATTCCATACTATTTTCATAAGCAAGCGGAATGGATCCTTCTAAAATATCATAACTAGTTTGATATTGCATGAGCATATTATTTTTCTTTTGTTCTGTTATATCCTCAACTGTTTCTTCAAATCTTCGCCAAGTACGATCCATTGCTCTTACAACATTCTTCGTTGTTTTTTCTTCTAATTGTGGTTGCTTTTTCAATAATTCTTCATATTTTTCAATACCTTTATCAGCAATTAGTGTATATAAGTCACCAAGTGTACGCATTTCTGATAATTCAGATTTAGTTATTGCTATAGACTTATTACCATCTTCATCTAAGACGACAGCCCCATCATTAATAACTTCAATTCCCATAAATTCTTCTAATAAAGAATACATTTTTTTCATATCGATATGCGAACTACGAATGCGTTTATTTTTTCTTATTGGCAAACGTCTTTGTGGAACGGAAGCAACAACAATTGATTTTGCGGTTTCTTCAATCATATATTCAAAAGTATCAACATAGTTACCATTTTCATTAATACTTCTTTTTGCTTTTCTTAAACTTCGACGCCATTTATCAATATGTTTATCAGTTTCACGCTGATATGTAATACCACTTGAAATAGACCATTCGTGGCGATTTTGAGCATCTAAAACTAAATCTCTAACAGATGTTGTTATAACGGGACTCATTTCTTTTGGATCATCACTTGAACACAAATGGCTCGCTAATTCAGCAACTTCTTCTCTTGGAACACCAATATCTAATAAGTCTTCAGAATCACTGAAATAGGTATATTTCCCAGGTTCACTTTGACGACCACATCTTCCTGCTACTTGACGGTCAATTCGCTCTAGTGGAAAATGTCCATCAATTATGACATTTAGACCACCACTGTCCTTTGCTATTTGGAAAGCTTTTTGGCGACGTTTGTCAGCTTCTGTTTGAATATTTTTTTTAAATTTATCACCATGTATTACTTCACTTACTCTTACTCTTGTTTTCTCTATATCAGAAGCTGTAATCTGTCCCTTATCAAGCATCATTTTTAAAGTTGTGACAATTTTTTCTTCGGCCACTTTTTCAAACCAGAAATCAGCTTCCCCACCTAATTTAATATCTGTTCCACGACCAGCCATTTGCGTAGATATCATTATTTGTCCTGGTAATCCAGCTTGAGAAACAATTCTTGCTTCATCTTCTAATCTATTAACATTAGCATTTAAAACGGGTATATCAAATCCTCCAATACTTGGGATCTGTGGTAATTCACTCGGTTTTCTTCCTGGGTAAAGTCTTGCAATTTCACGTTCAAGTCTTGGCCTTTCTTCTTGAAAACGCGTCATTATATATTTTTTTAACTTTTCACTTTCTTCAACAGACGTTGTCGTTATCAAAATCGGTTGAAAACTTATCCAAGAATTTATAACTTCACGGAAAATAGCTTCATTTTTTTGTTCCCTTTTAGGATAGAATCTTTCACCACAATCAATTGCCTGACTTTCTTTATTACGATCAACTTCATAAGTTGATAAACCATATATATCTTTTAAGTGAAGCCCAGGCGATGTTCCAGTCATACCACTCAATTTAGGATATTGGATATAATATGATACTGTTGGAATAGAGCGCAATGTATCACTTATTTTCGTTGGGGCAAGTTCATGTTTACTACTTTTTAATTCTTTTAAGTGACGAGCACGTGCTTCAACTGCTTGTTGTAGACCATTAGAATATACTCTTCCAGCTGCTGTTCGTCCTTCTGTGTCAACTAAAGAAAGTGTTAACTTGTTAGGATCTTTATCATTTTGTACTAAGATATAATCCGTACCATATTGTAAAACGAACCAGGCTTCAACAGCATTATCTATCAAAGTCAAGTTACTGACAAAAGTTCCATTTTCCCTTTCATCAAAACCGACCATGAAACCATTGAACAATTCTTCTAACTCAGGAGCATTACCACTCTTTAATATTTGAAGTAATGCTTTAGGATCTGTTGACCATCCATTTTTCTTAGCCATTGTCTCAATTTTATCTTGATAAACATATTTAAATATATACATTTCACCAAGTGATGTCAAAGTATGTTCGCGCGTTGTCTTATCAATTATTACAGCATATTCACTATCATAATAATCGGAATCATCACTATCTCCCGTTACAATATTTTGATAACTTCCAAGATCATTAATTTCAACTATTAATTCATGACCTTTATAACTATCATTATATATTGACTCAACAGCTGAATTTATTATTTCAATTCGTTTTAACAACTCCTCTGTCTCAGATTGCGGAATAGCTAATTCACCATCTTCTTGTACACCTGATATATTAAATGGTGTTACAGCACTATCAAACAAAACATCATCCATTTCATCAACGAGAACAAAACCAGCCAAATTGGAACGATGAACCATATCAGAAGGTGAAGTTGCCAATTCGTCATATAAATAATCAAAAGCAAAACCTTGTGTTGAGCCATAAGTAATGTCTTTATTATAAGCATCACGGCGCTGTGAAAGTTGATTTTTCTTGGCTTCCTCTTTAGATTCCGCTCGCAATTTACGAGTTAAAACAGCATTATTTATTTTAAATTGGTGAATAAGATGTTCTCTTTCTTTATCCGTTTTAGCTTGAGAAAGTTGATCTTTTATATGTGTTTCAATTTTCTTTACAAATATTTTTTCTTCTTCTTGTTTGGTATTGATGGGTTTACGTTCAGTAATGACACCACAACTAAGTCCCATTAATTCATATAATTCCCCTATTCTTTTACCATCACGACTAGCTAAATAATCATTTGGTGTCACAACATGAACTCCTTTTCCTAAAAGAGCATTTAGATAGACAGGAAGAGCGGCCGTTTGCGTTTTTCCTTCACCGGTTGCCATTTCTGTTACACAACCTTCATTCATTAAAATACCACCTTGAAGTTGAACATCACGATGCGGTTGATTCCAAAGAAATTTAGCTCCTAGACGAACTAAAGCATAAGCATCTGGTAAAATTTCCTTTAAAGCTATACTTTCCGCATCATCTAAATTTTTACCAGAACGAACTAAATTAGTAACTCTATCATTCAACTTCTCTTTAAGTTTTATAGTATTATTAGAAAGATACTCCTCTACTATTGATCTATGAATTTTATTAGTAGAATCCAATTCATCAATTTTAGAAACATTAATACCTTTTTGACGACAAATACTTACTATATCTTTACGATAAATTTCTTCATCTTTATGTTTTATCAAAGCGACAATACTCTTTATTTCCTTTTTTTTACGACGACTACTAACTGTTTGCTCTAATTCATCTAAATTCATAGAAAACACCTCTACTCTAAACACTACACCATACTATAATAAGTATACATCATCTTTCTTTAAAAAGAAAGACATTAAAATACATTCAAAAGATAGTAATAATTAAAAAAATAAGATATAATATATTTGGTGATAAATTATGAAAAAAAATATTGTTATTGATGGTGATAAATTCCAAAAGGAATATAAAAAACAATTTCAAAAAGAAATGATAACGGATTTAGTTCAAGGAATATTACTTTTGATTATTGCTATTACAGGGTTATTTGGTTCTAAATTATTATTAAAATTATTTATTTATATCTTCCCATTATTCATATTGACTTATGCTATTAACTTATTCAGTATGGGATTATCCATTATTAAGACAAGACAGAGTCAAGGAATATCCTTTTTCATTCAAAGTATTATCTTTGCAGCATTTGCTATTTATATCTTTTTAAATCCTATTAATACTGTTAATTATATCTTAATTATGATTGGAGCCTTTATAATTACTAATGCCATCATTAAAATGATATATTTCCCTAACTATATTCCTGTTGGTTCATTAATTTGTGGTTTCTTATTAATTGTCTTTTCAGAATTCTTTATTGAGTTCTTCTATTCAATAATTATGATTTTCCTTTTGATATATGGAACTAGTAAAATTAGTAAAGCCATCTATACAATGAAAAATAATTAAAAAGAAAAAGCGTAAAAAACTTTTTCTTTTTTGTATCATTTACGAGCTCTAGGATGCGTTCTAAAATAGACATCTTTTAAACGATTATTAGTAACATGGGTATAGATAGCAGTAGCACTCAAACTCTCATGTCCCAATAATTCTTGAACAGTTAAAATATCACAACCTTCGTTTAAGAGATGAGTCGCAAAACTATGGCGTAACATGTGCGGTGAAATTTTTTTCTCAATCGTCGTCTTAGAAATTATTTTATCCAAAAGATAACGAACGCCCCTATCTGTCAATTGTTCACCATTATTATTTAAAAATAAGTAATCACTATCCGCATTCAATTTATAATGACCATCATTTAAGTACATTTTAAGGATTTCATCACAATAATCACCAAAACGAACTATTCGCTCTTTATTTCCTTTACCTAAAATTTTGATAGTATGATCTGATATGTCAGAGATACGAATACTAACTAATTCACTAACACGAACTCCCGTTGCATAAAGCATCTCTAAAATCAAACGATCTCTTTGCCCAAGAGGTGTATTTAGTTTTGGGGTATTAAACAATTCTTCTAGTTCATTATAGAAGAAAAAGCGTGGTAATTTCTTATCTTTTTTAGGAAGATTAATTAAAGTAAAAGGATTGTTATCAATTTTATTATTGTTTTGTAAATACTTATAAAAACTTCGTAAAGCACTAATCTTTCTTGAAATAGTTGAATTAATATCTTTTTTCTTACTTAGATACATCAAATAGAAACGAATCTCATCATAAGTAATTTTAAACATGTTAATATTTTCACTTTTAATGTATTCTAAAAACTCTTTTATGTCTTCTTCATAACTAGTAATGGTATGAAGAGAATAATTCTTTTGATATTGTAAATATTTTAGATAGTTTTCTAATTCTTTCATCTTATCACTTCGATTCTAAGATAATTATACCAAAAAAGAATGGAAATAGTTAAATTATTCCATTCTTTTTATTGTTCATAGTCACATTCTGTATTACTACACTTGATTGTTCCTTTATTATTTACCAAAAGACTCTTACACTTTGGACATAGTTCTCCGGTTGGTAAATCCCAGGACGCTACTTTACATTTTGGATAGTTACTACATCCATAGAAAACTTTACCTTTCTTACTAGTTCGTTCGATGATATTGCCACCACACTTAGGACACTTACATATCACTTTAACTTCTTTTTGTTCTTTTTTGATATATTTACAAGTTGGATAGTTTGAACAAGCGACAAATTCACCATATTTTCCTTTACGAATGACTAAGTTACTTCCACATTCAGGACACTTTTCACCAGTTTCTTCTGGACCTTTTTTCTCCATATTTTGGAATGCAGTTTGAACAAGTGGTGCAAATTCATCATAGAAGTTATGAAGTAATTGTAACTCATCTTTATTAGCGTCAGATATGTCATCCAAGTCTTTTTCCATTTTGGCGGTATATTCAACATTGATGATATCCGAGAAAAATTCTTGAAGTTTATCTGTTGTTTCATAACCGATTTCGGTCGGTTTAAACTTTTTATCTTCCATCGTTACATATTCACGTTCACGAATAGTATCAATTATTTTGGCATAAGTAGATGGGCGCCCTATTCCTAACTCTTCCATTTCCTTAATTAATTTTGCTTCAGTATAACGAGATGGTGGTTGTGTAAAGTGTTGTTCTTTTGTTATTTCATTAGCATCTATTCCACCATCTTTATATTTTTCTAAAGCTGGTAAAATTTTATCTTCACTATTTTCATACTCTTTATAGACTTTTAAATATCCATCAAATACTAGTACTTGCCCAGTTGCTTTAAATTGATAATTGTGATTATCAAGGACTACTGTTGTAGCGTTGACCTTAGCATCAGCCATGAGGGACGCAAGAGCACGATAATAAATCATTGAATATAGTTTATATTCATCACTTGATAAATACTTTTTAACTTTTTCTGGCGTACGAAGAATACTAGTTGGACGAATGGCCTCATGAGCATCTTGAACATTTTCCGTTTTTTTACTCACTTTGACATAACCAATATATTCTTTACCATAATTTTCTTCAATGAAGTGATAACCACTACCAATAAACTCATCAGATAGACGAACAGAATCCGTTCTCATATAAGTGATAAGACCGACTGTTTCACTTTCAAGATCTACTCCTTCATAAAGTTTTTGCGCAAGACTCATAGTCTTCTTTGAAGGAAAGTTTAATTTATTAACAGCATCTTGTTGTAAAGTACTCGTAATGTATGGAGGTTTAGCTTTTTTCCCCTTTTGTTTTGTTTCAATACTATCAATAGTAAAATGCTTATCTAACTTTTCAAGGATAGCATCAGCTTCACTCTCAGAATGAACTTCGATATCCTTATGATCATAATTGAAAAGTTTAGCTTCAAATTCATCAAAAAGAGCGGTAATTGTCCAATACTCTTCCGGGACAAAAGCATCTATTTCGCGTTCACGATCAACGATTAGTTTCAAAGCAACACTTTGAACACGACCAGCACTCTTCCCACCAGTTTTTGACTGCATCAATTTACTCAAACGAAAACCAATGATACGATCTAATATTCTTCTAGCTTCTTGGGAATGAACTAAATCTTCATCAATCTTACGCGTATGATTAAAAGCATCAATTACTTTATCTTTGGTAATTTCATGAAACAAAACTCTTTCATAGTCTTTTTCAGATAATCCTAAAGCATCTTTTAAATGCCAAGAAATTGCTTCTCCTTCACGATCAGGGTCAGTCGCAAGATATACTTTTTCATGACTTTTAACTTCTTTTTTTAAATCATCAATTAATTTCTTTTTTCCCTCAACAGGAACATAGTTAGGCTTAAAATCATTTTCAATATCTACACCTAAACCATATTTACCAGTAGTAGCCAAATCTCTAATATGTCCTTTAGACGATACTACTTTATATTCTTTACCTAAATATTTTTCAATTGTTCTACTTTTACTAGGTGATTCGACAATAACTAAATTTTTTGCCATCTCTTCACATCCTCACTAAATATTTATACTAATAAAATATTAATTTGTCAACAAAACAATTCCTACATTTTTTTCAAATAAAATTAAAAATAATGCCATTATTTGACATTATTTTCATTTATTAAATCAATAAACTCTTTCTTTAAGGATTCTAATCTCTCAACAGTAGTTGCTTCAAAGCGCGCGGTGATATTAGGTCCCGTATTACTATAACGAACTAAAGCCCAACCATCAGGGAAAGTAGCACGCACACCATCAATAGTATTGATTTGATAGTTTTTCGCTTTACAATAAGTGATTACTTTATCAACAACACTTGCTTTTATATCATCACTTGAAGCAAACTTTAATTCTTCGGTTGCATAATAAGGGGTAATACCATCTAATAGTTCACTAGTTGTCTTAGTAGTTTTACTAAGAATTTCTAAAAGACGAAGTCCTGCGTACAATCCAGAATCAAAGCCAGGCCAACGATCACGAAAATAAACGTGACCTGATAATTCACCACCAAAAGGTAAATCTTCTTCTTTTACTTTAGCTTTAGTATAGGAGTTTCCTGTTCGATAACAAATTGTTTCTCCACCAAGTTTTTTGACTTCATCTTCAATTATCTTTGAACACTTTACATCATATAAGAATTTCTTATTTGTCACTTTATTAATAATATCACGAATAATGATAACCATATATTTATCAGTTGCAATATAGTTACCATTTTCATCAATTACTCCTAAACGATCACCATCACCATCAAAACCTAATCCAACATCAGCTTTTGTCTCTAAGACTTTTTGTTTTAACATATCAAGATTCTTTTCAACGCAAGGATCAGGATGATGATTAGGGAAAGTTGGATCTGACTCTTTACAAATTATTTCGTAATCAATAGGAAAATTTTTATAGACATCTTCAAGAATAGAAGTTGTCGTTCCGTTTCCTGGATCTAATACTACTTTTATTCTTCTTTCACCAAAGTCCAAACTCTTTTTAAATAATTCAATGTATTCATTTCTTATATCATAATTTTCTACTTTACCATTACCACTATCAAAGTTTTGTTCAAGAGTGAATCTTAAAAATTCTTGAATCATTTCACCTTTAGCATTTCCTCTTTCATCAAAAGAAAATTTAAAACCATTTTCATCTTTAGGATTATGACTAGCCGTAACCATGACACCAGCAGGAAGATTTAACTTTATTTGCGCATAATAATACATAGGGGTCGTCACTAAATCAAGATATAAAACATCCATTCCTGAATCAGTTATTCCTTTAACAACAGCATCTGTTAATTCTTTATAAGAATAACGATTGTCGTGTCCCACAACACATTTAGTTTGGTTAAATCTTTTTATATAGGTTCCATAACTACGACCAATTGTATAGGCAACATCTTCATTTAAATCACTAGGATATTTACCACGGATGTCGTAACCACGGAAAATATATTTATTAATCTCTTTTGTCAATTGCATATTTTCACCCTATTCTCCTCCTACGGAACAATTGTATTGATTATCAACATAAGTTGTTCTTTGAACATTTAACTCTTTATTATGATTTGCTAATAACTCGTTTGTTTTTAAATTCCTATCCAATTTATAATCAATGTTTATTGTATATTTGTTTCCATCAACAACTGGTCCAATACCAGGAGATTCTATTTCAGAAAGTGTTTTATATTCTGGTATTTCTATTTCTTCAAGAGTTAAATCAGATGAATCAATAGTAATTTCATATGTAAGAATTGTTTTCTCTAAAATTGAATTGTTATATGAACTAATAACTTCAGCACGATAGGTATATCCTTCTTCTTTGTATTCACGATTGCATCTTAAAACATTGTTTCTATTTACCGTTTTAGGTTCTTCTTTAACTTCAAACTTCGCTGGGTCATATCCAGGATCAACATTACGTAATATTATTGGAAGAAATGCTAAAATTAGGAAAACAAGTGCACCAAAATAACATAATTGATCTTGTTTATCCATTGGTTCTTTAGGTTCTTTTGGCGTTTTATCTTTTTTCTTTTTTTCCTTTTTAGGTTTTTGCTCTGTCTCAGCCGTTTTTATTTCTGGAATTTTTTCTTCTTTTTCTTCATTCATGTTTCCACCCTCTATTCTATATTAATTTTAGCATATCTAAATACAAAAAAAAAGTCTATTACTAGACTTTTATTTAATTTAATGTCCAATTTATTTATTAAGTTCTTTTAATAAGTCAACTACTTGGCGAATTTCCATATCATACTTAATCATTTCGATTCCACCAAAGTTTTTCAAGAAATCTTCCTTCTTCATATTATATTTCTTAGCTAAATCATCAGCTTGTTTAGAAGCATCTTCATCAGATATTTCAATCTTTTCTTCTTTAGCAATCTCTTCTAACATCAAACGATATAGAACATTTTTATATCCTTCTTTTTCAAGTTGATTTTTTAAATCTTGTTCCGTTGTTTTTGTTAATTGATAATATAAGTCAAGAGAAGCTCCTTGCATTTGTAATTGTTGTGAGAATCTTCCAAGTAATCTCTCTACTTCTTCATCAACCATTTCTTCGGGAATATCAACTTCAACATTTTTAGCAACAGCATCTAATAAAGCATCAACATAATTGTTTTCAGCATCCATTTCTTTTTGGGCTTCGATATTAGCTTTTAATTCCTTTTCTAAATCTTCTTTAGAATTAACACCTTCCATTGCTAAATCTTCAAATAATTCTTTATCAAAATCTCTCTTTACTTTTTCTTTTATTTCATGAAGTTTAACTTTGAAAACAACTTTAGCCCCTTTTAAGTTTTCTGCAGGATATTCTTCAGGGAAAGTTACATCAATATCTCTTTCTTCTTTAGTTTTCATTCCTACTAATTGTTCTTCAAATCCAGGAATAAAAGTATTACTTCCAATTTCTAATTCATAGTTTTCAGCTTTTCCACCATCAAAAGGAACACCATCTTTAAATCCTTCAAAATCGATTACGGCAATATTTCCATTTTCAAGTTCACCTTTTTCTTTAATGCGAACTTCACCATAACGTTCCAAAACTTTTTGCATTTCCTCATCAATTTCTTCTTTGGTAACTTCAACTTTTTCTTTTTTAACTTTTAGTCCTTTATATTTTTTTACTTTAACATCTGGTTTTGTCGTAATAGTAAATTTAAATTCAACATATTCATCACATACAGCCGCAACTTCTACTTTTGGTTGAACAACAGGAACTAGTTTAGATTCATCAAGGGCTCTTTCATAAGCAAGTTGAATGACGCTGTCAACAGCAGCCATATATAAACTTTCTTTACCAAAATTCTTTTCATATATGTTTCTTGGTACTTTACCTTTTCTAAAACCACTAACTGTAACATCTTTTCTTTTAGCTTCGAAAGCAGCATCCATTGCTTCTGTCCATTCTTCTCCTACTATTTTTATTACAACTTCATTACTTTTATTTTTTACTTCTTTTTTAGTTTCTTTTTTATTTTCTTCTTTTTTTGCCATCTTCTTTTCCTCCAACAAGTTATATTATATAGTATTTTCTTTTTTTAAACAAGAAAAAAGAGATTACTCTCTAAATTTTATAATAAACATTA
>CANQWJ010000027.1 GCA_947627525.1 uncultured Bacilli bacterium | reverse complement strand
GTTTAGGAATGTATGAATTAGCTGATGGCTTTAGATGTTGGGACTATAATACTGAAATATGGAACTTTGGTAATATTGGTGGTTTTGTTTGTTTAAGAAGTGTTTTATTCTTTGGCTTTTCTAGTTTATTATTAATCTATGGGATGGTGCCCTTATTCTTTTATCTAGCCGAAAAGATGAATAAAAAACTATTTTTAGCTATCAGTATTAGCTTGTTTAGCATCTTTATCTTTGATGAATTATATAACTTATTGTTCGCAAGAATTCTTCATTTACCAAGAGCTTCCGATATCTATAAAAAACTGGGATTTCACTATGTTGAATTTAAGTAAATCATTTATGATGATTTGCTTTTTTTAATACTTATTAAACTTATAGTAAAAAAACTATAAATGTATTGACATAATATAACTTATAGTATAATATACTATATGTAAGGAGGAAATAAAAACGTTTTTAGAAGAAGGAGCTACTATTTTAGGATTAATTCAGTGAGTTTTAGTAATGCTCAATAAGAGGAGCAATTGGATCTTTTATATTTTACAGATGATATTTTTAATTGCTTTTTCACTAATTAATCATTTATATAGTGATGTTGTCAACAATAGTATTTATTTAGTTATGGGGGTAATTTGGTTTATCAATGACATTTTCTATGCTATTGAATACTTCATATTACCTAATCAAGCCTTATACTTATTTGCTTTAAATGTCATTTGGACACTAATGGCTGTTTGATCATTCTATAACTGGAAAAAACTATGAAAGAAGGGAAATAAATGGTAAAAGTTTTTTATTAAAGAACATATAAAGTTCGGCATGAATTAATAAATGAAAATAATATTTTAGAGATGTTAAAAGATGATGTTAAAGAATTAAATAAAAATGTACAAGTTAAATTTGTGAATAGTGAGGATGAAATTATTGAATATGTTAAACAGTTGTCATAAAGAACTCCATATAGTTTTAGAAGGGACCGATGGAGTTGGGAAAAGTGAAACAATAAAAAGGTTATTAAAAGAAGGAATTATTTGTCAAGATCGTGAACTTAGTGTTATATCTAAGAATATGTTATTTGAAATACCAATGGAAGTAAGAGCAAGTAAATATAGTGAATATTTAAAAAAGACTGACCAACATATAATATTTTTAATTAATAGAGATAGAAAAGAATTAGAACGAAGAATTAATAGTCGTGATACAATTAGTGAATTTGATAAGGATACATTTAAATACAATAAGCTTTATGAAGATACTTATTTATATATGAAAAAACATAAATTACTTCATAACAAATTACATTTAATAGATTGTACTAACTTAAACATTGATGAACAAGTAAAAGTGATAAAAGATTATATTATGAAAATAAATGCCTAGTATCGCTTCCCACTTTGTTGTCGCAAAATTAGTTAGTAAAAGACTAAATATACAAAGTGATGATTTTTATAGAGGTAGTATTCTACCAGATATAATAGATTTAGAAGATAGTCATTTCAAAATAAAAGGAACATACTACATGATACCTGATATTAACTATTATCTAGAAAATTATAGTTTAGATAATAATCTCAATATTGGGTATTTAGTACATCTATTACTTGATAAATATTTTTTGGAAGAATACATCTTAAATAATATTGAAAATTATAGGAAAATAAATCTTTTTTCACCAAATTTATTGTATAATGATTATACTAACTTAAATTATTTGTTGATTAAAAAGTTTGAATTAGATATTAATTATATTAATAGAATAATGAATGATTTTGATGTTAAGTTAAATAAAAATAAGTATAAATCAAATGTAAATAGTATTAATAATATGCAAGTATTTGATACTTTAAAGTATATAGATTTTAAAAAGTTTGTAAAATTTTTAGAAGATATTTCCATTAGAATAGCTAATGATATAAATAAGTATAGAGAGTAGGTATTAAAATGAAACTAAATATTGTATGTTGTTTATTTGTTTTAGATAATGAAACGAGTAGTAATATAAGAAGAAATGATATTAAGAGAATTAAAGTCTTAGTTAATAAAAATAATGCATTACCACAAGTAGTTTATGATAATAAGAGTGGGATAAAAGAATTAATTAGGAATTATGTAACAGAGATTATTGGAAGTAAGATATTTCATTTAGAACAAGTTTATACATTAGATGATATAGATTCTGTTAAAAATGGAGTTGATGTAATCTATTTAGGTGTTACTAATAAGAGTAATGTTAAAAGGTTAGATAATGATTTTGAACTTAGAAATTTTGAAATTAAGAATAATGAAACTATTACAATAGGTAAAGATATATATAAATATAAAACTAAGGAAAAAATAAGTAATAATAATGTTGAATACTTTCATGAGATAAAGGTAAATGACTTAAAGTTAGAAAAGGTTTTATTAGAGTTAATTATTGCTTATAAACATTTACGAAGTAAGATTGATAATTCTGATATCATATTTAAATTTATGGATAAGCTATTTACTTTGGAAGATGTTCGTATGGTTTATGAAATGGTTAAAGATGTTAGTGTTGATAAATCTAATTTTAGAAAAAGAATTGTTAAATATTGTGAAAAGACGGATGTTGTCATTGATAAAAAGGGATATCGTCCAACACAAATGTATAAGTTTAAACCATTATCAGGAGATATTTGGTTATAGGAGATGATACTATGATTATTGCTACAAATAATGAAGGTAAGATCAAAGAAATAAAAGAAATCTTTAAAGATTATGAATTATTTAGTTTAAAAGATAAAGACCTTGATATTGATGTTGTTGAAGATCAAGATACTTTTTTAGGGAATGCTACTAAAAAAGCCAAAGAGGTCTATGCGATAGTTAAAGAGCCTGTCATCGCGGATGATTCAGGTTTATGCATTAATGCTTTAAATGGTTTTCCTGGCGTTTTGACGCATCGCTTTTTAGGAGATGATGCAACAGAAGTTGATCGTAATAATTATCTAATTGAGAAACTAGAAGAATATCAAGATAGAAGTGCTAAAGTTATTTGTTATTTAGTTTATTATGATGGTAAAAATACTATTGTTGGTGAAGGGATATTAAATGGTTTTATCGCAAGAGAAAGAAGAGGAACAAATAATTTTGGCTTTGATGAGATATTTGAACTTCCAAATGGTAAAACAGTTGCTGAGTTATCATTAGAAGAAAAAAATAAGATTAGTGCAAGAAGTCTTGCTATTAAAGATTTAAAAGAAAAAATTAAAAAATTAGATTTATAGATTTAAATTATATATACATAGATATATGCTATAATTATAATGAAGGGTGGCAATGGTTATGAGTAATATTGATGAAATTATTAAAAGTATTTTATCTGAAGATAAGAGTGATAATGAAAAATCCGAGATGATTGAAAGAGAAATTCTAAAAATATTTGATGGTTTAGGTAGTAATTTACCACTAAATTATCAACTTGATATTCTTCGTTCTTTTTATACTGAAGTATCCAAAAGAAAGGAAGACAGTGAATATGATAAATTAGCTTCAACTTGTGAAAGAGAAGGACATCAATTTGGAAGTTGGAGTTCACATAAAGAAACAGTAATGTATGATGGTTATCATGAACATCAAATCTATCCTAATGAGTATGTAGAAAAAAGAAAGTATTGGGAAAGAACTTGTACGCGTTGTAAATTTGTTGAAAAGACCTATGAGGAGCCTCAAGAATTAGTAGAAGCAAGACAGAGTAAAAATAGAAAAGAACGAATTAAAAGACTAGAACATCGTTTAGAGATTTTAAAAAGCGAAGACGAATAAAAGAAGATTTGCGTCTTCTTTTATTACTGTAATATCCATTCAATGATGGATTTTTTTATTTCATAGTATTCTTCTTCTTCAAATTGCATATTGGCAATACAAAATCTTTTTGAAGCAATATGCGAACAAAACATACACTCGTGTAAATTGTAACAATCTTGGATGAATAAGGAATTACTAACTTTGTTAGAACAAATGACGTTATAACTGTTACTACAATCTTTGGAATCATCACATCTTATGCAAAAATTACAAGTACCCGATCTTTGAGAAGCTAATAAGAATTCACTATTACCACAAGAATCACAATAAACTAAATTCTTGGAATCACTACAATCAGTACAACGGTAAATGTTTTCAGAACGATAGATAGTATCACTTTTTATGACATTTAATGAGTCATAAACTCTTTCGGTTGTCGTTAAATTAATGCTTTTCCAAATAGTAATTAGTTCTTGTAAATCATTTATATCTGTTTTGGGAAGCATCCATCCTGTCGTTTCGTCGCGCTTTTCCATATTTTGGTTAGTTATGAATTTTTCACTACTTATAGAATTAGCCCATGTCACTTCATTAGTTGTTGAATCATATACTTGTTTTGGTAATTTGACATCAAAAGCAAACTTTTCAAGAAGAGTGTCTAAATCAAAAGAATTGTTTTTATCAAAGATGCTTTTAAATATTTTATTTACTATTTCTAATGCTTTATTATCATTCATTGTTTCACCACCTTCATACTTGTTGAATTAGCTACTAGTATTTCATGTAAATCAATATCGGTATTTAATTTAAAGTTGTGTTTCTTGGGTTCCGTTTTCTTTTCCTCTTTACTTTCTATTGGCGTTTCTTTTTTTATTCTTGGAATACTAATATAGTCAATTGTTTTTCCTTTGAAAGCTGGTAATAGGATTCCATTTTCATCTATTCTAGCAATACATTCACGATTATTTAATTCTGTTAACATTTTAATTTTTCTTTCTTGTGTATCATCTAGTGGTACTTTCATATTAAAATTATCAACTAAGATGTTGGCATCTAATTTAGATACTCTAAAAATAAAGTAATTGATGACATTCGCAAAAATAGCATTTTTTAACTCTTCTGATATTTGACTAAAATATTGGCTTGCTAGAACAAGAGATAAGTTATATTTTCTAGCTTCTGAAAGATATCTTGAAAGAATTGGATTTTCCACAACGGCAACTTCATCAATGATAAAAATTATATGTTCATCAATTTCTCTTTTTTGTACAATCGTTAAAAGTTGTTGCATAATTAATCCCGCAATTGTCTTAGTCACTTTGTCACCAAGTTTGGTTCTATCAAGTGAAAATAAAGTTAAAAAGTTATTATTAATCGTTTTCTTTAAATTATCCATTTCTACGTCAACACTAAATACAGGAAGCATTTCCATTTCATCAATAAAAGCAATAATAGGGGAAATAGCTTCATTATAAGATTTAGTTTTTAAGTCATTAAAGTCTGATAAAAAGAAATCAATGACACTAATTGGTAACTTATCTTTTAGTTTTTTAATTAAGTCATTACGATATTCTAAGTCTAAAATTAATTTTCGCAATGTTTTAAAACTAAATGTTTCATCAGTTAATAAAATATGAATAGAGTGTCTTAATACTCTTTCCAATTTAGAATTGTATTGATCAGCAATCAAAGATTTTAATAGGTCTAATAATAATTCTGTTGCGGAAACGATGTCATCACTTTTATTAATAAATAAGTCAATACTATCTAAATTAGTTCTAAAGTCAATTACTTTGCCAATCCCACCAATATCATTTTCTAGGGAAGCATGCGGATCAATTACAACAACTTTATATCGTCCTTTAAAGTCATCATTTTTGAATATATTATTGATTAAAGAACTGATAAATTTTGATTTTCCACAACCAGATGATCCAATAATAATGGAGTGTTTATCAAAACTAAAACTGTTTTGTTTTAGATAAAAATTACCTTGTAAATAAGGAAATGTATCAATTTCTAACAAAGAATTATTTAAATCAGTGCTCAATAGATGAAGTATTTTATTTATATCTAAATATTTTGGCGCCGTTTTATAAAAGTATCTTTTATTTCCTTCAAAATCAACTGATAAAAGATTAGTTGGAATGGGAAGAATAATGCGATATTTTTTTATTACTCCATTTTTATTTAAATAGAAATATACTTTAGATTTAATCTTATCTTCATATAATTTATGAAAATTAATTTCGACAATTCTGAGAGCCCCTTTATTTTTAATTTCACTATAATTGATTAAGTCAATAATACTACTACCAATTTTAGGTAATGATAGGTATGCATAATTGATTTTTGGTAAGTTTATATCATCAACCTTTTTTAATAAAAAAGAGTTTAAATTATTAATAGTTGTTGGTAAATTATATTTTGATTTAATAAAATATCTTATTTGATTTTTATCATTAACAATTATTAATTTCCAATTTTTAAGAACACCACAATAAGTAGATATTGTTCTAATGAACTCTAACCATTCTTCTTTACTGACAAACTTTTTTGTCAAATAAATTTCTTGAAACAACCCCATATCTTTCACCTCGCGATAAAGTATATCAAAAAAGGTAAATAAAAAACTGACTTTTTAATAATCAGTTTTGTCAGTTAATAGATGGCAACTAAAAAATCAGTTATATCATCGTGATAGTATTCTAATTCCGGTATTTCTTTTAAATTATATTTACAAGATGGTAAAAATTCATTATAAAAGCGATGAGATATATCTTGAATCTCTTTCGGATTTTCAGAATTAATACGAAAACGTAGCCATTTACTCTTAGGAATAGTGATTTGTTCAAAGTCTTTTCCCGGTTTATCAAAGAGACAATAGTATTTTTGACTTTCTTCATGCCCAATTTCATAAGTAATCATTCCATACTTTACAGGACCAAATTCAGGAACGTATTTTTTAATTACTTTTTGAAAGAAGATAGGGGCTTCTTGTCCAATCTTTTCATTACTTGTCTCAAAACCAATGCCATATAGTTTTAATTCATCAAGTTCAATTATTTCATAATCTAGTTCAGTTGTGGCTATGATATCTTCATTAAAGACTATTCTTGGAAAGTTTTTAAGTTTTGTCTCTTTAGTGACAAGACTAGGTTTAATACCATGAAACTTCTCAAAGGCTCTTGAAAAAGAGGTAGCATTATCATATTGGTACTTAATGGCGATGTCCATTATTTTTTCTTTGTTTTCATATAAGTCGTAACCAGCATTAGATAGTCTTCTTTTACGAATATATTCAGAGATAGAAAGCCCAGCAATCATTGTAAATAGTCTTTGCATTGTATAGACGTTAACACCCATAAAGCGTGCCAAAACGTTGTAGTCTATTTCTTCTTCTAAATTATCATCAATATATTTAGTTATATCATTTAGACATTTATATATATTCAAAATTAATCACCTATATATATTTTAACACAAATAATTTATAACTAAAATTTTATGATATAATTTTAGTAGAGGTGACGTAAAATGTTAGAAGAAAATAATTTGACATACGAAGAATATATGGATGTTGCTGCTTCAGTAGGTTGGAAGACATCTTCTAAAAGACTAATTGAAAAGAGTTTAAAAAATAGTTTGACAGTTAAGTATGTTGAAAATGGTGAAGTTATTGGCATGGCGCGAATGATTACTGATAGTGGTTATTTTGCTTTTCTTGCTGATGTCGTTGTAAAGCCAGTTCATCAAGGAAAGGGCATTGGAAGATTAATGATAGAGAATTTACTCGATCGTTTAAAAAAAGATTTAGAAGAAGATGAAAGTATGATGGTTCAATTACTTTCTGCTAATGGTAAAGAGAACTTTTATAGTAAATTTGGTTTTAAATTAAAAAAAGAAGTAGTATCAGCTGGTATGTATATGTGGATGAAAAAAGATTAAGATTTTTACCGATAAGGAAGTGAAAGTAATGATTAAAATAGTGGGAAAAGTAATGGAAGTTTACATTCCAAAGCAATATAAAAATGGTCAATTACTAGATGTTATGGATAGAACTAATATTGGGTTTAAAGTCATGACTAGTAATGGTATAAAAGATGTAGTTGTAGAGACAAATGAATTCAATGCTAAAATAATGAAAAATGATCAAGTTTTAATCTTGGAACAAGATATATCAGGTAAGCATTTTATTGATATTGAAACTTATGAAGGCGATAGTCATGAATAATAATGAATTTCAAACCATTGGTTTATATGATCATAATGCTGATAGTTATAAGAAAATAAAAGATGCCTTTTTATCAGGAAAAGATATCGTTGGAATTGTTCATGCAACAGGTACTGGTAAATCATATAATGCCCTACAATTAGCTTATGATAACAAGGATAAAAAAATAGTTTATGTAGTACCATCAAATGGCATAATTGATCATATAAAAAAAATAATAGAAGATAATCCCCATTTAGATTTAAAAAGAGACTTTCCTAACTTAGAGTTTAGAACATATCAGAGTTTTGTTCCTTTAGATATTGAAGAAATTAAAGATATTCCTTGTGATTTATTAATTCTTGACGAATTTCACCATATTGGAGCTCCTATATGGGGATCAAGAGTTAATACCATGGTAAAAACTCATCCTAAAATGAAAATTTTTGGTATGACGGCCTACACAGTAAGAGATCGTGGAACTCCCTATGAAAGAGATGTAATAAATCCTGATACAGATGAGTTATTTTCTAGAAAGATAGAAAGTAGATATGATCTTTGTGATGCAATGATAGATGGTGTTCTTCCTAAACCAATATATAAAAGTGCTCATACTAATTTAATAGGACTAGAGAATAAATTAGAAGAAAGAGTACAAAAACTTGATAGTTCTACTAAAGAATATCAAGAATATATGTCAATTTTATTAGATGTTAAAAGAAGAATACATGAAGCACCTAATATTCCTAATATTTTAATAAAGAGTATTAAACCAAACGGAAAATATATTTATTTTTGTCCACCTTGTTCGGAAGATGGTACTAATGATATTGAAACAATCAAAAAACAAGCAATGGAATGGTTTAAACAATTTGTTTCAGAAGAAGATATAATTTTTTATACATCAACAAGCGACATGGGAGAACAAGGAAAATTAAATCGTGATGCTTTTTATGACGATGTTATGCTAGATGGTACTAAAATTGATAATAAACTTCGTGTAATGTTTGCGATAAATCAATACAATGAAGGAATTCATGCTCCTAATATAGATGGTGTTATTATGGGTCGTGGAACAACATCAGATATCGTATATTTTGAACAATTGGGTAGAGCACTAGCTGTCCGCGGTAATACTAAGGATACGTTTGATGAATTAGAGAAACACTCAAAAGAGGAACTAATAGAAATGTGTAAAACAAGAGACATTTCTATTAAAGATAATTTTACTAAAGAAGATTTAGTTGAAAGATTAATAGCCCCAGTAGTTATTGATTTAACAAATAACTATGATTTTATTAAAAAACTTGAAAATAATTTGCGAGATAGAATTAAAGATATCCAAACTAATAGTTTAGGGAGTCATAGAAATATAAAAATAAGCGATGCATCTTTTGATATTGAAGTAGAGAATCAAGACTTATTTGAAATGTTAAAATATGTTATGGATAAATTAACAATGAGTTGGGAAGACTATTATGAATTAGCTAAAGCCTATTATGAACATCATGAAAATTTAGATATTCCCCAAAGTTTTAGGACAAATAATGGTTATGATTACGATGAAAATGGAACAGCACTAGGAATATGGTTATCGCATCAACGTCAAACATTTCTTGGTAAAGAAGGTCAAAAACAATTGACCGAAAAGCAAATAAGCCTATTAGAAGAAATAGGTATGGTCTTTGGTAATGTCAATCTTGACAAATGGATGCGCAATTATCGTTTAGCTAAAGCTTACTATGAACACTATGAAAATTTAGATATTCCTCAAAGTTTTAAGACGAGTAATGGTTATGATTATGATGAAAAAGGAACATCTCTAGGTAAATGGTTATCACATCAACGTCAAACATTTCTTGGCAAAGAAGAAAGAAAACAATTAACAGAAGATCAAATAAACCTATTAGAGGAAATAGGCATGGTCTTTGATAATGTCAATCTTGACAAATGGATGCGCAATTACAATTTAGCCAAAGCTTACTATACTAAGTATGGTGATTTAAATGTACCACAAAAATTTAAAACGTTTAATGGAATAGATTATGATGAGAATGGTATTACATTAGGTAGATGGTTATCGCATCAACGTCAAACATTTTTTGGTAAAGGTACGGGAAAACAATTCACAGAAGAACAAATAAGCCTATTAAAAGAAATAGGTATGGTCTTTGGTAATGTCAATCTCGACAAGTGGATGAGCAATTATAATTTAGCCAAAGCTTATTATACTAAACATGGCAATTTAAATATCCCACTAAGTTTTAGAACAGCTAATGGTACTGATTATGATGAAAATGGTACAGCCTTAGGTTCATGGATAAGTACACAACGTAAAATAGCTAACGGAACAGTAAAAGGTAATTTATCTAACGAGCAAATTATGGTTTTAACAAATATCGGTATGATATGGAATATCAAACGAAATAAAGAAGAAATTGATAGTGTATGTATGCAATATAATATAGATAAAAATAAAAACAAATCGATTCTTAGTCACATTTCAATTCAAGAACTACAATCTAAAACGGAATTTCTTAAATCTCATAATATGCCAGTAATGGATGAAACAGGTTCATTACATGAGATATTTTCTATGAGTAGCCCTGATATGAAAGAAAAATATGGTATTTCACTTGAAAAAATTATAAGTGATTATTATGTAAAAAATGGAAAGAATAAAGGTGCTTAATATGTTTTTAGAAAAATATTTAAATCCTACTTATTTAGATTTACTATATGATAATTATGATGAAGACTATATTAATTTATTAGATGAAGATAATTTTAATAAAATTTATTTATTATTAAAAAAAGATAATTTTTACTTTATTGAAGATATTATTTTAGATTATTTAGAATTATTTGAAATAGATGCAAAATATGTGCAACTATCTATTGATAATATTAAGACTTTATTAGGTCAAGATTATGTAAGAAAGATAGGTCAAAAAATGACATTGATTGATAAAATTATTGAATTGGCAATTGAATATAGTGAGAAAGATAATGTATAATATATAATATTTCAACGAAAAGGGTGATTTTATGTCAAGAGAACAAAAGATAATAAATTATTATGTCATATGTAATAGATTAAAAGATATTATTAGAACTGGTTGGAAAAATTGGAATGTTCAAAGAGAAAGAATTGAGAGTGTTGCTGAACATATTTTTGGAGTTCAAATGTTAG
>CANQWJ010000026.1 GCA_947627525.1 uncultured Bacilli bacterium | reverse complement strand
CACTTTGCGTATAAGGACCATACTCTCCACCTTCAAGTGGCCCTTCATCAATATGAATATCACAAAGTTTTAAAGTATTATAAATGAATTCAACTGCTCCTTCAACATATCTAGTTTGGTCAGTATCTTCAATTCTTAAAATGAAATCCCCACCATTTGACTTTGCTACTAAATATTCAAATAAGGCACTTCGCAAATTTCCAATATGCATAAATCCCGTTGGACTTGGCGCAAATCGCGTTCTAACTTTTCCCATAATATCACCTGATGTTATTATAACACAAACCAACTTTAACTGACTATTAAAAGGACAAAATAAAAGAAATATTGATAATAAATATTTCTTCTATCTATTTAATCAACTTTTTCTCTAAACAATAAGGAACTACTTCATTTTTCAAAGTATTAGAAAGAATATCAGTTCCACAAGAAGAATCGTACCATTTGAAATTTTCAATTTCATCAGATGTTGTTAACTCACCACTTAAAGTACCATTATACTTATAGACATAAAAATGAATTGGCGTTACTCCATCACTTGTTGCAATCTCATCAAATTCCATAACTAATTCAAATAATTTTTCGTCAAAACTAGCATACTTTCCTAATTCTTCATGGCACTCACGAATAGCGGCATAAAGAGGCAATTCTCCTTCTTCTACACTACCACCAATCATTTGATAAGTTGGTCGTTTACGGGGCTTATCAATTAACAATTTACTTTCATTAAAAAACATTGTTCCAACAACTTTCTTCATATTAATCCTCCATCTTTTTACAAACATCAACCCATTTAAGATAGTTAGATGTTTTTTCTAATTCATCTAAACTTAATTTAATAGCACTATTACTACTACCACAAGCCGGATAGACATATTGATAGTTCTTTAAAGAGATATCTAGATAAACATCAATTCCCTCATTAATGCCAAAGGGACAAACACCACCAACAGCATGCCCAACCAAAGTTTCAACATCAGCAAACGGAATCATTTTAGCTTTAGTATGAAATTCTTGTTTATACTTAGCATTATCTATTTTTTGATTTCCTGCTGTGACGATTAAAATAACTTTATCTTGAACTAAAAAGCCCAATGTTTTAGCTATTTCTTCTTCCTTGCACCCAAGAGCAATAGAAGCTTCTCTAACCGTTGCCGAAGAAACAGAAAATTCCATTATCTTATCATCTAAATTATATTTTTTTAAATATTTACGTACTTGTTCAATTGCCATATTATCACTTCTTTTTCTTATTTAATTCATTACTCAATTTTTTAGGAACATATCTAGGTCCACGAACTGATTTAATGCCATATTTCTTTAATTTATCTAATGAATATTGATCTTTATCATACTTTTCTAATAACTTCAATTTCATAAGGCGCGACATCGATACATTTTTATCTTTATAAGAACAAGGAATATTAACTTCTAAAGCCACACATTTATACATTAAAGATGAATAAGGTGAACCGACATACATATAGACAATATCACCAACTAAAACATCACTAGATTGTTTCCAAGTAGTTATATCTTCCTTTTCAAAATGTCCAATTATATCATAATAACTAGGATTTGCTGGTACTAACCATTCATTAGGATTAACTGTATAATTATGACTTTCAGTTAGGTGTTCCATTATTATTTCATCACTTAAAGTATCATCAAGAATAATTGTTATCCATTTTTTCTTATTCATGTGATAACAAGTATAATAGCCCTTTTTCCTAATCAACTTTTGAATTTCTTCTTCATCTAATTTAACGTTCAAAACTTCAACTTCGCGGTCTTCACCATCCAATTTTTTCTTATTGATATTCATTATCAAGCCATACCATTTGCGGTTTCTAGGATTACGAAAGACACCACTACCATCTAAATCATCCCAAGGAAATTCGGGATCATCACCAAATTTTTCTTTAATTAATAACGTTAAACGATTAGCTTGTTCATAAACAAAAGGTCTTTTATCAAAACACTTTTGAGCAATATCCATTAATACCTGATGATAAGAATCACGAACAGAATTTACAAACTCTCCATTTTGTGCTTCAATACGAAAATTAGTATATTCTTCATCCATTTCGTTATCAAATATCTTGCCTTTTACCTTGCCTTCATTAGTTACTGTTATAAAAACTCTAAAAGTATCATCTAAAATATTACAAGAATAAGTATAAATATTATTATCTTTTATAAAACCATATCGCAATAATTTATTAACATTTAAATAATACTTTTTAAATACTTCATCTTCAATATTCATAAAAAATCCTCTTTTAAATAAAAGTTAAGAAATATATTCTTAACTCTCAAATTTTTTCTCTTTAATTATACCACGACTAGTAAGTTCTCTCCTAGCAAAAGTATCATTTTCTAATACTTTATTACGAATACTTTGTCTTGTTTCACAGTCCATTCTCTCAAAAGGAACTCTAGAAGTTTGAAGAAAGAACTCTGGACCTCTTTTAGAAAATAAAAAGACCATACTTCGTTCACGATTTTCATCATCAGAATGAATTAATTTAGATGCTTGTTCAACACTGGCACCGCTATCTAATAAAAGCATTATTTGCAATGCTGTATCCATAAAAGAACAATCACTAGTTTTTGCCTTTTCAAGTAAATATTCAACATATTCTTGTTTTCTTTCAGGATAAATAACACTTAATCCCATATTAATTCTTTCTGGTAACTTTCTAATATTTTCTAATGTTACATTAAAAATTTCTTCATCATCAGGACAAATAGAATCTTCCTTCATATGAACGATTGATTTAACCATAGTATCACCTCTTATGGCTCACTATAATAACACAAAAAAAGGCAACAATCAAGTTGCCTAAATTACTACTAATCTTCGATATCGATATATTTCTTTTCGTCTTTCTTTGTGACTTCTTTCTTTGGAACTTTAACATTTAAAACACCATTCTTAAATGAAGCTTTAATGTCATCTTCAGTAATGTCATCTCCAACATAGAAACTTCTTGAGAATTCACCACTATATCTTTCACGACGAACGTATTTTCCTTCTTCTTTTTCTTCTTTATCAGAATCTGTTTTAGCATTAATTGTCAAATAACCATTCTCAATTGAAAGATCAAGATTTTCTTTAGTGAATCCTGGTAAATCAACTAATAATTCATAACCATCATCAAGTTCCTTAATGTCTGTCTTCATTACTTTACTTTCATTTCTTCCAAAGAAGGCATCATCAAAAACATCTCCAAATAAATCGAAATCATTTCTTCTTGGTACTAACATCATATATATCTACTTCCTTTCTTTATGTGTTGACACCATTTAGGTAGCACAAAAATATAATTTTAATACCATAGGAGTATTCTTTTTTCCCCTACATCTAACATATTAACACTATAGTTGGCACTTGTCAAGTGAAAGTGCTAATTTCGACAAAATTCGTTGTGTAAAGTAAAAAAAAGACTAGTTTCCCAGTCTTAATATTTTAAATTATCTAAAAGAGTTTTAAACTCGTCTCTCGTCATGGCGTTTGCCTCTAATTGATATCTAATACCATCATGATAGAAAAGAGCTCGCAAAGTATTACTATCACTATCATCCGCATAAAGCAAAATATCTTCTTTAATATTGTCAGTATGGTATATCTCTTCATCAATTTTCTCACTCGTATCAATATCATTAGGATTTGTTATAAAATAATTACTATCGGCATTATCATCAAGAATCATAACATATAACACACAATACTTATCTTTTTCTTCATAAAAGTTTGGTATCCATAACCAAACACGACCAATTGTATCATCTTTATTGATATCAGTTGTATAACTAGCTTCTGTTTTATCATTATTTTTGTATTTTAATATTGGAAATCCTAAATCTTTTTCTATTTCGCCAATAGTTCTCGTTAATGGAATATCTTCTTCTAATATCTCAACTACCGGTTTTCCATCTTTCATGACGATATTACCTTGAGCATCAATCGTCTTACTTTCAACTATTTTTTTCTCACTTCTTTTAAAAGTGTCAGGTATATCTCGTGTTATTCCACTTTCACCAACATCAATTTCAACAGTATCCAAATCTTCATGATTTTTTGATATTTCTAAACTAAAGATTTTTTGAACTACTTCTTTTATCTCCTTAGCATAGGCAAAAGATAGTGAAAACCCAGTTATAACAACAGCAATAATAACAAGATATGCCAACTTAAACTTTCTTTTCTTAACTTCTTTATTAATAGTCATATTTAATATTTTCCTTTCTAAATCACTAGAAACATTGACATCTAAATAAGCTTGTTTTACTTTTTTATTATTATTCATCATCCCAAACCTCCATTAATATTTCTTTTAATTGTTTTCTCGCACGAGCTAGTCGCGTTTGAATACTCGTTTCTGATATCCTTAATATTTGCGCAATTTCTTTAATTTTATAATCCTCATAGTAATACAAATATGTAACAATACGATATTTCTTTGGTAATTCTAATACCGCATTTAAAACATCATTACTAGGCATCTCACTCTTAATATTTTCTTCTTTTTCCGAAAGAGAACTAATCTTTCTCTTCCAACTAGATAATAACAATGTCTTACATTCATTAATACACACTCTAATTAACCATTTCTTTATGTCTTTATCATCTTTTTCTAAAATTTCTTCTCTACGGTACAGTTTCACAAAAACATTTTGGACAATGTCATCACTATCTGAAATGTTTTTAGTATAGGAAAATGCTAAACGATAAATATCATTTTTATAAAGATCAAATATTTCCGCAAATCTATCATTCATATTTTACCTCCATCAATTTGAAAGCTTTCACTATAATAACTAATCAACTTATTAAAATATCACATTTTTTTAATATTTACTTTGAACTTTTTAAAATTTGAGCAATTTAAAACTAAGAATTGTTATAACTCTTAGTCTTAACTTTTGCATCAATTAAAGAATAATTAAACCCTTTAGCAATCTTTTTTACTTTATCAAGTGACATATCTTGATCAAGTAGTGTCATAAAATGTTCTTGACATTTATCAATGAGTGATTGATTTTCATTTCCTAACTCAATAGCATAAAGACATGCATCTTTAACATCACTAAATGCTTGGGCACAATAAAATCCTCTTCTTTCATCCGTTTCCCAAACAATCCAAGATTCATCTTCAATTTTAAAAATGCAAGGACAACAAGAAGATCGTCCAAATCCAAGAAGAACATCCTCACTATCAAACTTTTCTAAAGCTATTCCCAAAGCATAAATAGCAATAACTTCATTCTTAGTCAACGAACGATTTTGTTCATGTTTTTCCATAAACCAATCAACATCATCAGAACATTCTTTAAAAATATCATTATTCATAATATCACCCTCAAATATATAATATCATAAAACATTATTTGTTACAAACTTTTTGTTAATAACAATTTATTTTATTTTCTTTATATCTGTATACATTCGTGAATGATATCCTTTTTTACTATAAAACTTAACAGCATTCTCATTATAAGCAAAGACATCTACTAATACATACTCACAACCATTATCTTTAAAATATTCTTCCATTTTATCAATAAGAGCTTGTCCAATACCACTACTACGCACTTTTGATGTAACAATTAATTCGGTAATTCTTCCTCTATTAGGACATTTATAATCCAAATAGTCAAAAGGAGAATATTCAGGAATTGTTCCCATTATTAAACCAACAACTTTATCTTTTTCTAAAGCAAGATAACATTTACCATTATTCTCATTCACATCATCTAAATCAACTAAAGCCATCTTTTCATAGTATTCTGGATGAACTTGATCTAAGTCATCATCATCAATAGAGACAATATATTCCTCTAACTCTAATAATAATTTTCTAACATCTTCTAAATATTTTTCTTCATATTCAATAATTTTCATCTATCTTTCACCAATATAATTATAACATTATTATATTACTTAACAAAATAAACCTTAAATCAGCATTTTTTTACCTTTATTTTGATTCAAAAATTAATAACATATATAAAATCCCAATTATTTAAAAATACCTTTAGAGAAATCATCGTTAAAGAATAAAAACAAATTCTATATAATTACCATAAAATTTGAACTTTTATAATGCCTAGTAAATTGCCTTGCCTGTAAAATATATAACTTATCACTATCATAGGCCCACTCTACATCAGCAGCTTGATATTCTAATTTTTTTTCAATCATCAATACCATTTTAGTAACTTCTTAGAAAATTTGATATATGTTATAACACAAAATCAACTAATGAAATTCTTAATAATTTTATTAAAATAATAAAATAACGTTCTATTCAATTTAAATTCAAAATTTCCAACAACAAAAATAAAATGAGCATGAATACTGATTTATGATATAAGTAAAAGTATTATTATTAATTTTGACAAAGATATTATATTTAAGTTTTAATGTTAGTCATTCATAAAACTACATATATTTATCCTTGTCTCTTTTTTATGATCATTATCAATATAATAATTATTACCAGACTCAAAGATATTTTCATCTACTTCTTCATTAAACTTAACTAAATAAAATAGTCCTCCCTTAGTATTAGTATAACTAATTATTTTATCTTGATATTCTTCTTTTAAGTATTTAAGACTTTTATCTAATAGTTCTCTATAATTGTCTATTTTCTTATTAATTAATTCTTTTAAATCATAATTATTTAAATAATCTAAAACAACATATTGAAGGAAAGCTGATGTAGATAAATCATAACTTTTTTTATATAGATAGATTTTATCAATTAAACTTTTATCAGTAATAATGTAACCAACATTAATAGAAGGACTTATTAATTTAGAAAAAGTTCCTAAATAAATAATATTTTTTTGATTATTTAACTCTATTAGACTATCATATTTTTCATTAGTAAAATTAATATAACTATAAGGATCATCTTCAATGACAAGAATATTATATTTATTAATTATTTTTAAAAAATCTTTTCTTTTTTGATTAGACCATGAATACCCAGTTGGATTATTAAAAGTTGGTATTACATAAATCATTTTAGGATGATATTTTTTTATCTTTTTTTCTAATTCATCTAAATTAAAACCATCCTCTTCTAAATTTAGACCAATTAAGTTTATTTTCCTTTTTTTAAAGACATCTAATGCTCCAAAATAAGTAGGTTGTTCAACTATAATTGTATCATTTTCTTCAAGAAGAGCATCCACTACTAAATTAATAGATTGTTGAGAGGACGTTGTAATTAGAATGTTTTGATAATCAAGTTCTTGATTCCATAAATTACTTAAAATATTATTTATTTTAAGGCGAAGTTCTTTTAGACCTTTTGGAGTTAGATAAGTATTAAAGTTGATATTACTATCTATAACTCTTTTTATACTTGCATTTATTTCTTTTTTATTTATTAAATTATATATTCCACTAGATCTATTCATTATTTTTTCCTACATACATATAAAGAACTTTTTTCATTTTCAATCACTTGAATATCAAAATATGGCGCAAGTATTTTTAAGTATTCTTCTTTACTTATCCAATCAAAGGTAGTGAAATGGGGTTCATAATCTTCTCTTATTTGAATATGATTTACTTTTTTTCCTACTATGTAAGATATTTCTACATAATTTATATCATCGATACAATATTCTTTTATTAAAGGTTTAGTTGGAGGTTTTTGACTAAAAGTATTAAAAATGAAAAGACCATTTTTATTAAAAATATTACTAAATTTTTGAAGATCAATATCTAATAACCAATAATTAACTGCTTGTTCACAAAAAACTTTGTCATATTTCTCAGTATTAGTATTTAAAAAATCTTTAATACTTTTATTTATGACTTTTATTCCTAAATCTTCTAAATCATCAGGAATCATATCTCTTTCTTGATCAACATAAGTTACATCACTAGTAAGATTAATTAATTCTTTAGTAAGTCGACCATTACCACCACATAAATCTAAGACTTTATCATTTTTATTAATATTGGCTTGATCTATTAAGTAAAAAACACCTTTTTTAAAATATCTCTTATATAATTCTTTATAAATTTCATGTTTAGGATATTTCATATTATCACTTCTTTCTATAAAATGTTACCATCTTTGTCAAATAAGTAGATAACACCATGATATTTAATATTAAATGAAGTATTATTGTTACGAATTGAATCACGAACAGTTCCAGGAAAAGCATATTCATAATATGGTAAGTTATCATCAAAATAATGATTTATATGGACTATTACTTTTACTTTTTTATTTTCCATTATTGTAGCAAGAAGAGGAGCATTTAAAGTAGCTTTTTTACCAATAACTTTAACAAGATAATTAATGTGATCAACATCTCTTACAATGGTATATTCTTTAAAGTTTTCCTTACCTCTAATCGTCGTTATAAAACTATCATTGTTCGTTCGAACAGCAACACTTCCAAATAAATATTTTTCACCATAAACTTGTTTTGTCATTAATGATTTATATTTATTTATATAATCATAATAGATTATTAAATCTTTATCTTGAAGTTTATCTTTTACATCATCTTCTATAAGAACAGTTTGATAGTAGATATCATTTTTAGCATTTTGAATAAATTTCTCTTCATCATCAATTTGAAAAATACTTTTTTCTTTAGTAAGAACATATTTTTTATCTTTATTCTTTATAATTAAAAATGACCATTTATTATCAAGTAATTCTTTATATTTTTTATTAATTATTTCCTCATTGAGTTTAGGAAGTTCTATCATTTTATAGTTAAGCATTTTTAAACATCTCCCCTATTAATTTTAATGCTATATCATCTTTACCAGAAGCTGTTATGTACTCGTCATCTTTATTGATAATAAAAGCTAGATGATTACCATTTCGAATATTAGACAAATCATTAGCAACAACTAAATCACATTTATTTTTATTACGAAGATTAGTAGCAACTTTAATTAATTCTTCTTTTGATACACCATCTAAAAGTTTAAAACCAATTAAATGGGTATTAGGACTTAGTTTTTTAATTAAAGAAATTATTTTAGGAGTTTGTTTTAATTTAATTATTAAATCTTCTTCAGATGATGAAATCTTATTGGCTTTAATATTATCTTGGCTATGACAAATTAAATCGTGGACATCTATATTGGGATTATTTTTTATACTTTCACTTATTTTAGTTGCAGTTGTAACAAAGTCAACAGTATAATCAGAAACAGCCATAGAATGAATAAAATAATCTATTTTTTCATTTTTTAGCAATTTTTCAACGATTGTTTTTAAGTCATTAGTATCAACTATTTCTATTATTTCAATCTTAGGATTAGTTGGCCTAACAGATGTTTTAGAACAAATATAATAAATTTTTTCAATGTTAGAATCATTTAATTCTATTAATCTATTAGCAATAACAGATCCTAACTTTCCAGAGCTACTATTAGTAATTTTTCGAACATTATCAATTCTTTCACTAGTACCACCCGCTGTTACTATAATTTTATACTTCATCATTATTACTTCCTTTCTTAGATAAAGTTGCACTCTTATTTTCAAAAAAATGTTTTATATAATCAATAATAGTTTCTCTTTTAGCTAATTTACCAATAGCTTTATAACCACAAGCAAGGCTGCCTGAAACGGGATCAATGAACTCATATCCATATTTTTTTAATTTCCTTATATTATCTTGAACAATAGGATTTGTATACATAACATTATTCATAGCTGGTGCAAAAACAACAGGATTTGGTGTCGCCATAATAGTTGTGGATAACATGTCATCAGCAATACCATTAGCAACCTTGCCAATAATATTAGCGCTTGCTGGAACAACTAGAGTTAAATCTGCTTTTTGAGCAAGACTAACATGCTTTACTTCAACGTATTCTTTTTCTTGAAACATATCAACTACTACTTTATTTTTAGATAATGTTTCTAAAGTCAAAGGCGTAATAAACTCCGTTGCATTCTTAGTCATAATAACATCCACATTTGCTCCTTCACTTTTTAACATAGAAATTATTTCACATACTTTATAACAGGCAATTCCCCCTGTTACACCTATTAAAATATTTTTGTCTTTTAACATATTATTCCTTCCTTTCACTTATCATTTTATGGTAAGTATATTGATAAGTAAAATATATAAATGTTATAATGTTAATAAGGAGGACTTATGATGAATATTGATTTAGAATTATATCGCATTTTTTATGTTGTTGCGAAACATAAACATATGACAAGGGCTAGTGAAGAGTTACATATATCACAACCTGCTATATCACAAGCTATAAAAAAATTAGAAGAACAATTGGATGGAACTTTGTTTTTAAGAAGTAACAAGGGAATGGAACTTACTGAAGAAGGGAAAATGTTTTATGAATATGTTAAAGGTGCTTTAGAATTAATTAATAATGCTGAAAGAGAATTCACTTCATTTAAGGATTTGAACAAAGGTGAAGTAAAAATTGGGTGCTCAACTACTTTGACAAAATTAGTTTTATTAGAGACAATCAAAAAGTTCCATATTGATTACCCTAATATAAATATTAATATTACTAATGATTTAACTAGTAATCTAATTAATGATTTAAAACTAGGAAAATTGGACTTCGTCATCTTTAATGAAAGTAATATTAAAGAATCCAATGTGGCTCTAAGTAAAATAAAAGAATTAAAACAAGGTTTTATTTATAATCCTAATTTTTTCAAAGATGATATAAAGTCTTTTAATGATTTAAATAATTATCCATTAATATTACAAAAAACAGAATCTAATAGTCGAAAATTACTTGATTATATTGCCTTAAAGAAAAATGTAAAACTAATTCCTAAAATGGAAGTTGTAAGTCAAGATTTAATAACTGAATTTGTTAATATTGGACTAGGAATTGGTTTTAGTATAATAAATTTATCTAAAAGAAACTTTAAAGATTTAAAAGAATTAGAAATAAATAAAGAAATTCCTAATATCAATGTTTATTTAGCTACAAATAAAAATGTTTATCTAACTTTTGCTAGTAAAACTTTCATAAATTATTTAAAAAAGTATTAGTATCATCTAATATTTTTCATTAGGGAAATAATATTTAAAATAAATGGATTTTCTTATAAAGAAAAAGTATACACTTTTTTTGTGGTTCTATAATAAATAGTGTTGGTGAGTAAAAATCACTAACACTATTTTTAGTTAATAAAAAGAGTCATTATCAGA
>CANQWJ010000025.1 GCA_947627525.1 uncultured Bacilli bacterium | reverse complement strand
TGTGATAATTATTTTTATCAATAGCTTGAACATCACTTGGATTTTCCATGTACCATTGAAGTAATTGACCTTTACCATTTTTTATTGCTTCAGCAGCAGGAATTTCAATATTATGCATGTACCCATCAGCATCTGGTTCACCAAAAGTACTAATTGTTTGTTCATCTAACCAAGTCGCATCAACAACATAATTTTCGCCTTCAATATTAATTATATTCCAAGCGTGTTTCTCACTAGCAATTGAATGGGCATCAAGTCCCACTCTTCGTGAAAGGGCTTCAACAAGGGCCGCATAATTTCCACAAATTATATTGCCACCTTTGTTAAATGCCCCATATAAGTCTCCACCTTCATAAAAAGTATCTGATAGAGGACCATAATCCTGTCCACTTGAACTCAAAGCCGAAACTTCTTGATCATATGAATAATTTTCTAAAACATAAACTAATATAGCATCTAATTTTTCTTGATCCGTACTTTGATCAGTTAATCCAAGATTTTCAACAATTTGATCGAGTTGCCTTCCAATTTCTAAAACTTGATTCATGTCCAATGTTCCTCTAGTACTACTAAAAGCAACTCCAGCATTTACTAAAGTATTATAGTCATTTTCTGTAAAATATATAGGTATTTCATAATTTGAATCATCAGGAAACACTATTTTATCTAAATGTGTCAATTTAGAAAAGTCAATGCACATCGATATTTCTCTTGAAGCATTTAATACTAGTTCTTTAACTTGTGTAAGAGATTCAACAAATCCTGGTTCAACACCTAGGTTATGTAATTGAAGTTCATGCAAATTAGGACAACCATGTAAGAAACCAAATTGACTCTCACTAAATTCTGCTTCAACTACATTTGAAGTTAATAGCGAAATTTTTTCTAAATTAGGTAATGATTGGATTTGCGAAAAATCAACATCTTTAGAAAGAAAATTAATATTAATTTCACGCAAATTTACACAATAATTGATCCAAGACAAATCATCAGGAGAAGTAATAGAAAAAGCAATTTTCTCTAATTTACCCAAGTCAGCAACAGTTATATCAGAACTAAAATCTTTTCCTATTTCAGAAGTTATTGCTGATTTAAATTTTTCTGGTATCTGTACTATTGTATCATCCGATATAAATTGTTTATTTGTAGTTATAATATCCATTTTATTTTCATCAGGTGACAATTCTTCACTATATGTTGTATTGGGACTAGAGTCTACATAACTATCATCAACATTTTTTCCACAACCAGACATTAAAACCATAAATAAAAGTCCACTTGCTATGACACGACGATTCTTTTCAGGTATCGTTAAAAAACCTTTTTTATGTTTACTATTAGTTTCTAATTTCATTTTCATCTACCACTTTCTTAAATATTAATTCAGCTAATTCTAATTCTTTATCACTTAAATTAGTATCTAAATCAACCATGTTTTCACCATTATATTTCGCAATATAATAATGTTTCTTCTCTAAATCTCTATAAATAATATAATTATGAGAGTATCCCTTTAAATTAAATTTTAGAACTAATTCCATTTTTTCAACTTTACCATCTTCATCATATATATCAATAAAATCTTTCATATATATTATCACCTAGTATAATTGTATCATAATATATTAACCATAATTTAATATTTCATATTACTTTTACTTTTTTTTGACAAAAAAGGACTATTACAAAATAGTCCATAGAAAGAAACTTCTTTCTTTATAATTATATTATTTTAGCAAGAAACCCAAGATCCTAATATAATTGCAAGTAAAATATACAATACAATTATAAATACAAATCCGTTTCCTCTACTATTAGTATTTTCACAGCATTGATTTGAATTCATAATACACCTCCTTTATACCCAAGCTCCTAATATAATAACTAATAAAATAAATAATACTAAAACAATTGCAGATGATGACATGTAATTATTCATAATTCAATCCTCCTTTTTTTGTTACTCACCTTATTTTATGGAAAAAGCATTAAAAGTGTTCGGACTATTAGGAAAATTTTAGTAAAATAATTGTATTTTAAAAATTTATTTGTTATGATAATTATGTATTGAAGGAGAGGAAACAAATGAAAAAAGAAAAGAAATTACTATTATGTCTAATTGCCGTACTACTTTTGGTAACTAGTTGTGGAAAGGTACCAAAATTAGAAAATGGTCAAGAAGCAGTCGTAACATTAAAGAAAGGAGAAAGTATTTCAGTAGACGACTTATATACTGAAATGAAAAACAAATATTCTTTATCAGTACTACTAGATATGGTTGATGAACAATTATTAACTAAGATTTATCCAGAAGATAAAGAGGAAAAACAATATGTTGATAATCAACTTGAACAATTACAATATTCATATGATTCATATTACTACGTTCAATTTAGTAGTTTTGAAGACTTACTTTATCAAGTATATGGAACAAATGATAAAGATGAAGTAAAAGATATCTTAGCACTTGATTATAAAAGATCAAAAGCAACTACTGATTACATCAAAAAAGAAGTTATAAAAGATAAAGATATTCAAGATTATTATGATAAGAATACTATTGGTCAAATGCAAGCAAGTCATATTCTAATCAAAGCTGATTATGATGATGGTGCTACTGATGAAGAAATTCAAAAAGCTAAAGATAAAGCTAAAAAGAAAGCTGAAGAATTAATTGAACAATTAAATAAAACTGATAAAAAAGATGTTAAAAAAGTATTTGCTGATTTAGCTAAAAAGAATTCTGATGATGGTTCTGCTAGTAAAGGTGGAGAACTTGGATGGTTTGATTATGACGATATGGTAGAGGCTTTCTCAAGTGCTACTAAGAAACTTGATGTTGATGCTTACACAAAAGAACCAGTAGAATCTGAATATGGATATCATATCATTCTAAAAACTGGTCAAAAAGAAAAACCAAAATTAGAAGATGTTAAAGAAGATATCATTGAAAAACTTGCTGATGAGAAAAAAGAACAAGATACTGAAAACACTTTAACTAACAAAGCTCTTATTGCTTTAAGAGAAGAATATGGTATCGAAATTCAAGATAAAGAATTGAAGAAGCAATATAAGACATTTGTAAATAATAACAAATAAAGGAACACTAAAGTTCCTTTTTTTATTTATCTATAACCATTACGATACATCGCTTCTTTTATTTTGAGTTCTAGTTCACTACCCGAATACTTTTTAGATAATTTCTTATGTAATTTTTGGTATTCTTTTTCACGACTTGCACTATCATCATATTGAATATCATCTAAGAATTCTTCAATTATAGACCTATTATAACCTAAACTAGAGAAATAATTTATAACCTTATTCTTCATCATTACATAACTCTTATTATGAATTGTTTTAACGTATTTAGGAACTAATTTAGATAAGCGTTTATGTTCTAGTTCCATATCAAAAACACTTAAAACTTCATCAATTATGTTAGGAGATACTTTAACTTCCTCTAACTCTCTTTTTATTTTATAAGGACCATAATTACTGAATTTAAGGCGATCATTTACAAAAGCTTTCGCAAAAACTTTATCATCGAGATACTTTTGTTCTTTTAATCTTGAAATGACATCATCAATTACTTCTTTATCAATTTCTTTTTTAGAAAGATACGTTCTTACTTCGTAAATACTACGATACTTTGTGGTTATATATTTAATCGCAATGTCATAGGCATTATAATTATTATTAAGTTTGTCGATATTAGATAAATCTTCTTCACTAATCTCTCTTTTCAAAAGAATATCTCTTTTTAAAATTAAGTCTTCATAAGCCATAACGTTACTACCATCTTCAAGAAGAAGTTTATACATTCCATTTTTTAATTTAGTAAACTTTTCAATACGCACATTATCACCTCTTGTCAAATTTATTATATCATAAAACAAATGTTTGGCAACAAAAATAATAAAAAAGAAGATGTCTATTTAACATTATCTTCTTTCTTAATAGTAATTAGTCCTTCCGCAACCTCTTCAAGCGCCTTACCAATGTTTTTCTTAGATTTGTATTTGTTAAGAGGCATTTGATAAAAACCTTTACTTGACATTTCACGACTACGTCTTGCCGCAATGTGTACTAGTTGATATTTAGAATCAACAACGTTTAACAATTTATCTATTGACGGATAAATCACTATTTATCACACTCCCTATTATCATCATAAGCGAGTTTACAAACTAATACAACATTTTACAACGAATTTTACAAATATTTACACAACGAACTTTACAAAAAAAGATAATACTTAAATTTATTAAATATTATCTATATAATCCTCAATCATTTTAATCATATTTTGAGTATTACTTTTATATTTATTGGGCTTAAAGTTTTTACTTTTCTTTATGACTTCATTTAATTTAGAAAAATCTTCTAGCTCTAAAATATAGCCATTTTTCGCAAACTCTTTGACAATTTGTACTTGGTGATCATTGATATGTTCTTTATATTTAGATAGACGGGCTGCGGCAATAACTTTTTTACCATGCGACAATCCTGTTAAAATACTCCCAACGCCACCATGCGTAATTAACAAGTCACATTTCTTCATATAATTTTCAAAATCTTCTTGACTTAAATAATCAACGATTTCCATGTCACCTGACTTAAAGTTAGTAGATCCTGATTGAACAACAACTTTTTCTTTAATATGGCCATTTTTTATTTCTTTGTCAATGGCGGAAACTAAACGATCAAAATTCTTATCTTGTGTTCCCAAAGTAACAAATATCATTAATAGATCCAACCTCCATACTTCGCTTTTGGATATAGTTTTAACATACTCTCCCACTGAACTATGAATAAGTCCGCAATATGATAGACAAGACGTCCTGTTATTGTTTTAGTATAAAGGTTTGCTAGTGTTTCAATGTATATTACCTTTGCTCCAAATATTTTAGCAATACAGCACATTGGTCCGCCCGTATGAGCTCCAGTTGTTATGACAGCCTTAGGTCGAAACTTCAAAAATATAATGAGACTTTTAATAGTGTTATAAAACAATTTGAATGGGTATACTAAAAAATGGGACTTTGTACCATATACTAGAAAATCAACTCTTCCAGGATACTTATCTAATAAATCCAAATTAGTCTTAGTCTTTTCGGTAACTAAACGATAATCATATTTTTTAAACATTGGACTTAGTTGTAATAATTCTGATAAATGCCCACCTGTTGACGATATGAACAATACTTTCCTTTTCATTTCATCACCCACTCTACAAAAAAATTATAACATAGGATTATTGAAAAGGACAAGGAACTTTATGATATAATAAATTAAGGTGATACAATATGATATATAATATAATACTTTTAATTGTTTTAATTCTCATAAATGGCATTTTATCCGCTAGTGAAATTGCCTTTTTGTCACTTGATAAATTTGAGTTAAAAAATAGAATAAAAAAGAATGATAAAAGAGCTAAAAGAATAAATAAAACCTTAGAAAATGAAAGTAGTTTTCTATCAACAATCCAAGTAGGTATCACCCTAGCCGGATTCCTTGCGAGTGCTTTTGCGAGTGATACTTTTGCTGATTACTTAATCAATATAGGTTTAATAATAATTGATCCTAGTGTTACAAGAGGTATCTTAGTCATATTAATAACAATTATTCTCTCCTACTTTACATTAGTTTTTGGCGAATTAGTCCCTAAAAAGATAGGAAGGAATTATTCTTATCAAGTAGCTTATTTAACGATTGACATAATCCGTTTCATCTCCATTGTCTTTTATCCTTTAATTGCCTTATTAACTTTTTCAACCAATATCATATCTAAAATCTTACACATCAAAGAAAAAGATGACACTCTTTCCGAAGAGGACATCAAGAGAATTATTTTGACGAGTACTAGTGAAAAAATAATTGAAGAAAAAGAAAGGGACTACATCTTAAACATCTTTGAATTCAACGATAAGACTGTTAAGGAAATAATGACGCCTAAAGATAAATGTGTCATTATCAATATCAATGAAGATCTAAAAGACATTATTAATAAAATTAGAAAGACAAAGTATACTCGTTTCCCCATTCAAAGTAAGAATGATATCATTGGTCTCATCAATGTTAAAGACTTAATTCTAACTTATCAAAAAGACAAAGAATTAAATATTAAAGATATTATTCATCCAGTTAAAGTATTTAAATCACTTGAAAAAATAGATGATGTCTTTCGCGAAATGCAAGAAAGTCATGAGAGTTTTGGTATCGTTAAAGAAAACAATGAATTCATCGGTGTCATAACAATGGAAGACGCTATCGAAGAGATTGTTGGAAATATTTATGATGAATATGATTAAAAAAAGAAATCATAAGATTTCTAACCATTTCTTAACGATTTCTTTTTCACTAAATAATAATGATTTTTGATAGGCCTTTTTACCAAGGTCTTTTCTTTTGTGATAATCATTCATTAATTCTTTTAGTTTTTCTATCATTTCTTCTTGATTGCGTTTTTTTATGACATAACCATTAATACCATCATCAACGATGTCATTTATCCCACTATCAGTTTCATAAGCAACAATAGGTAGTCCATAACTACAAGCTTCTAATAAGACCATTGGTAGTCCTTCTGTTTCACTAGTCATGAGGAAAATACTTGCTTCCCCCACTTTTTTCAAAGCATCTTCATTTTTTAATGCCCCTAAAAGATGAAAATTAGTTAATTGATATGAAGAAATCTTTTCCTCTAAATGTTCTTTTTCTTCACCATCACCTATTACTTCGAAATCCCAATTAGGAAAATTTTTCGCTATATCAATCATTTCTGAAATTCTCTTTCCTGGAACAAGTCTTCCAATACTAATAACTTTATTATTTTTTAGTTTAGACAATTTATGATCCCCAATAATTAACATATTAGGAATACAAACAACTTCTGTTTTAGAGTCGTGCTTTAAAAAGCTGATATAATCTTTTCTTAGTCCTTCTGTTAAAGCAACCAAATAATTAATATTATCATATTCATTTCTAATTTTTCTTATATATTTCTTATCATTATTATGATGACGATGTTCAACAGCAATCTTTATACTATTACTATTACCATAAGCACTTAATAATGTTGAGTACTCAACTCTTGTTGAAATAATAATATCACTATCACAATTCTTTAAGTATTTAATCATCAAGTTTTTCTTTAATGATACAACTTTTATGCTGTCAGATAAATCCTTAACAAAAGAAGATATTTTCTTTGTCTTAAAATAATCATTATAAAGAGAAGAGAAGAAACTCTTAATTACTTTTTTTCTTAACAATTCCTTGTATTTATTAACTCTTACAGCAACATCATTATCAATCAAATAATTAACTTTAATACGTTTATCAATATCATACAAATTCTCATTAGAAAGTTTATAGGCAACAACTAATTCTACATCATATTTTTTTACTAAAGCATTAGCGGTATTAACGGTTGCTCTTTCAATCCCCCCTTGTCCTAAATGCAACATCAAAAAGGATATCTTTTTCTTTTTTACACTATTTTCCACTCTAAAATATTCTAAAAACAAAATCATGAATAAAGTATAATAAATTAAAACTGATGGTGAAGAGAACAAGTGCCCACTAACGCTACTAGATCCAAATCCTAAAATGATTAAATAGCCTAACATCCAACCATAAAGCGATATCTTAAACTTATTTTTTAGAACATAACGAATAAAATAAACACCAACAAAAACAAATGGTAATAAATAAAGAATTACCGCTACTATTCCACAATGAAATAAAACATCAAAGAAGTCCATCTCGACTAATTTTTCAATTCTTTCATCATTTATACTTTCGCGATTAGAGAACCCAATTCCAAATATTTTTTCTTTTAAACCTCGCGTTTTATAAATGTCATAAGTTTGTCCTAAGAGACGATCACGCGAACTTAAAAGAACAATGGATGAAAAAGTATCATCATCTCGAACAACTATATCTTTTTCTTTATTAGTTCCTGTTTCTTGATACTCATTGTACTTATCAACTCTATTCTTAATATTTTTCATGACATATGATCCATTTCCAGAAACGATAGTAATAACTAGAACACCTAATAATACTAGAACTTCTTTCCATTTCTTTTTGATATAGAATAAATAATAGAAAAGAGTCATTAAAATAGTTAAAATAAAGCCAAAATAAGCTACTTTTGTACCAATTAAAAGCGTTGAAAACATTACTAATAAAACAAATAAAACTTTCCACCAAGTAATTTTTTTATCAAGAGAATAAATAATAAAAGGAAACAATAAGATAAAAATATTACTTATGTCATTAGCGGCATAAAACCAACCAACAATTCCTTCACCCTTATAAGTCTCATAAGAAGCAAAACTAGTATGCGTAATATATGGTATTAATATTAAAAAAACATACATTCCTAAATCAATTAAAAAGATATTAATTATTTTTTTATAGTCTAAATGATATTGGAAATAGAAATTCAATAGTGTTATGAATAGTAAAACAAAATACATATACTTGAATAAATATATAACTTCTCCTAATAAAAAAGTTCTATTCATCAATAATTCTGGTTTAGTAACAAAGTACAAGATTCCAAAAATTCCCAGTAAAAAAACATAGAAAATAGACATTTTCTTATATTTTGTATTACAAAAGAATAATAAATATATAACCATTACTAATATAAATAACCCTCTTAATATAATCCCTAGAGAAATAAACCCTACTTCATATTTAGTCATGATACTAGTAACTAAATCAATTAAAGGTTGCATCAAAAGAAATATGTAAAAGATCTTGCTAACTCTTTCTTTCATAATATCACCTATTTAAATTATATCATTAATGAGAAAGATACAAAAGAAAAAGAGTTCTAATAAACTCTTAACTTGCATTTTTAAGGGCTTTTTTAACGGCCTCTTCTTCTTTCTTTTTCTTTTCTTCTTTAGCAATTATTGCTTGATTCATAAATTCACGATATTTATCTAGAACTTCATCACAATCACCCATCATCTTTATTTGACCATCATGTAACCAAAGAATAGTGTCACACAATTCACGTAAAGTTTCTGTTGAATGGGAAACGATGACAACAGTACGATTAGTATCATCAATTAATTCTTTCATTTTGGCATAACTCTTAGCTTTAAACTGAATATCACCAACACTTAATACCTCATCGATTAACATAATGTCCGTCTCAAGAATAGCTGTTATCGAAAAGGCAAGTTTTGAATGCATACCACTTGAATAAGTCTTAACAGGGTTATAAATAAATTCACCCAATTCAGAGAATTCAATAATATCTTTCAACTTAGCACGTATTTGTTCCTCAGTAAAACCTAATAACATTCCAGATAGGAAAATATTTTCATATCCTGTAAGAGCTGGCTGAAATCCAACACCAATACTCAAAAGAGAAATGGAATTTCCATGAAGATCAATACTACCTGAATCCGCTGAGAAAATACCAGCTATACTTCTAAGCAATGTACTTTTACCACTACCATTTTTACCAACAATACCAAGAATTCTTCCCTTTTCTACTTCAAAAGATATTCCTCTTACAGCTTCAAATACTTCCATGTGACTAGTACGCATTTTTAGTAATGATTTCTTGACAGAAAACTTTTTTAAACTACGATATTTAATATGTAGATCTTTAACAGAAATTGCTATTTCTTTATGGTCTTCATTCTTTTTCTTTTCTACTACTTTATTTTCAATATTTTTACTATTCTTCTTCATATTAAATCACCTTTGCATAACTATTTTCATACTTATGAATAATAGTTATTCCTATCCAAGTTAATCCACAACCTATTACAAACCATACAAATAGCAATAAGAAATCCGGCCTTTGACCATAGATAATAGTATTACGACATTGATCCATTATAAAGGCAATTGGATTATATTTTAATAAAAGTTTCGTAGCTGTTGGATGTTTTTTCATTCGTTTACCAATTGAGAAGAAAACACCGGATAAATAGAATATTAATTTTAAGACAATATTAGTAATATTCTGCAAATCTTCAACAAAGACACCAAAGTGTAACATAATTGTCGAAATACCAAAGGTAACAACAAATAATACTGGCATTATCAAGAACCAATAAAGCATTGTAATCTGGAATGGAACTTTAAATATTAACATTAAGACAATAACTAAACACCAAGAAATCATCATTTTAAACAAATTCTTTAAACTCTTAACTAATAACAATATATATTTGGGAACATAGACCTTAGTTAAAGTTGATTTATTACTACTAACCAATTTAACACTACTACTGATCATAACATTAAAGAAATTCCAACAAGCTTGTCCTACAAAGACAAAAACAGGAAAGAATTCTTCTTTTCCACCAAAGACAAATTGAACCATAATAGTATAAACGATCATAAAGGCAATAGGATCAAGAATCCACCATAACCAGTTTAAATAAGAGTTAGCAACTTCAGCTTTTAATTCCGCTTTAGCAGCATAGATAGCATAACTCCAATACTTTTTTATATTTGTGAAAAATCTCTTCATTTTTTACCTCTTTCTAATCCAAACATCAAGAACATTATACTACATAAGATATTATTTATCAAACTAATAATTATAAACAAAAACGTAGATAGTATTATATATGAAATTAAATATATTGTCAAAAAATGTCTAGTTCATATTTTGATTTAAAGAAGATGCCTTGATAATTGGACTTTTACCTACTCTATCATATATAATATATATAGATAATTAAAAATGGGATATTAGCAAGGGGATGATTAGATGAAAGAAAAAATCGTCAAATTAATACTAATTGTTACAATCATTTTTGGAATGTTGACGAGTTTAGTAGTTGTTAGTGCTACGGAATATGCAACGGTCAATGCTAATGGTGGGGTTATTCTTCGTAAAGGACCTAGTACCGATGAAAGTAAGATAATAACTATTCCCCAATGGAGTAAAGTTACTGTTTTAGAAAAAAACATTCCTAGTAAAGGTGGATGTGACAATAGTACTTGGAGTCGTGTTTCTTTTGATGGTAAAGAAGGATATGCTTGTGGTAAGTTCTTAGATCCTTTTGATGATACACCAGTTGAAGTTCCAGAAACAGATATGGCGAAGATGACAGATGCCGAGTTTGATGCCTATTTGACTAAACAAGGATTCCCTGATACTTATAAAGATAAATTAAAGACTCTTCATAAGGCACATCCTAACTGGGTTTTTGTAGGAATTAAGACAAGAAGTAGTTGGTCAACTATTTTAACATTCCAATATAGCGGTGCTA
>CANQWJ010000024.1 GCA_947627525.1 uncultured Bacilli bacterium | reverse complement strand
GAGTGGGTTATCCGGGATGGCACATTGAGTGTTCAGGAATATCAGGTGAATACTTAGGTGAATATTTAGACATCCATTGTGGTGGTATTGATAATATTTTTCCACATCACACTAATGAGATTGCCCAAAGTGAAGCCTACTTTGGACATAGATGGTGTAATTACTGGATGCATGGTGAATATTTAAATGACGCTACTGGTAAGATGAGTAAATCTAAAGGACAATTTTTAACTGTTTCTTTACTTGAAGAAAAAGGTTATGATCCTTTAAGTTTCCGTTATTTATGCTTGAATAGTCATTATCGTAATCAATTAGTATTTACTTGGGAAGCATTAGATGGTGCTGAAAATGCCTATAAAAAATTAAAGAGTCGCATTAAACAATTAGATCGTACTCCAGACTTAAATGAAAATAAAACAGATGCTTATCAAATTCGTTTTAAAGAAGCAATTAATAATGATTTAAATACATCTTCTATGATGACTCTATTATATGATGTCTTAAAAGATGATAACTTGCCTGATTTCTCTAAGTTGTATTTAGTAGATAAATTTGATCAAGTTTTATCATTAAATCTAATTGAAGAAGATAAAGAGATTGATGAAGATTTCGAAAAAGAAATTTTAGCTAAAATAGAAGAAAGAAATAATGCTAAAAAAGAAAAGAATTATGCTTTAGCTGATCAAATTAGAGATGAGTTATTAGAAAAAGGAGTTAAGTTGATTGATTCTCGTGAGGGAACAACCTACGAAATGATTTAATATGTTTAATATTGAGTGTATTTTATATTTATTGATAATTTTATATTCACTTTTTTATCAATTATATGTAATAGTACTTGCTAAAAAAAATAGTCATATAGAGATAAAAGATGGTAGTGGTTTATTTGTTTCCAAAGATGTTTTAAATGAAAATAAATTAGGAACTTTATATGTTACTAAAACTAATGGTAAATGGAATGATCATTATGATATTGGAAGAAATGTCATTCGTCTATCAAAAGATGTTTATGATGAAGAAAATTTATCTTCAATGGCTATTTCTCTATATCAAGTAGTTAAAGCCGTATCAATTGATAAAGATAAACGCAAAGAAGAAAAAACAAAAATGCTAGTTGTTGACTATGCCAATAAAATATTTTTTGTTCTTTTCATAATTGCGGTTTCATCAAAAGCTCTTGATATTATGTCTCTATCATTAATTGTTATGACCATTGCTTTATTTATGAAATATAACTATATGACAAGATTGAGTGATAATCTTGTTAATAATATTAAATATGTAAAGAAGTCATATAAATTAAAAGAAGAAATGGTCTATAATTTAGAAAAGCAAACAAAGGCGATGTTATATAATGAATTATCATTAAAAATATTTAATAATAAATATTAATTAAGGTTCAGTTTTCTGAACTTTTTTTTTATAATAAAATGTGAAATTGAGGGATTATTATGAGACAAAAACATACAATTGATCCTTTTTATGAAAAGAATAGTGAAATATTAATTCTAGGAACAATGCCATCACCAAAGTCACGTGAAATGGGTTTTTATTACATGCATCCTCGAAATCGTTTTTGGACTTTGTTAGGTATGGTTTTTAATGAAAAGATTGGTGAAGAAATAGAAGGTAAAAAAGATTTTTTGAAAAGACATAAGATTGCTTTGTGGGATGTATGTGCTTCTTGTGATATTGTTTCCGCAAGTGATTCTTCAATAAAAAATGTTAAGGTAAATGGCATAAATAGAGTTATAAAAAATAGTAATATTAAATATATTTATACAACGGGTAAAAAAGCTTTTGAATTATATAATCGCTATCTATTTAAAAAGGTAAAAATAGAAGCAATTTGCCTATATTCACCATCGCCTACTAATTGTGCTATTTCATTAGAAAAAATGTTAGAGTGTTATCAAGTTATTAAAAAATAAAGTTGTTAAAATGCTGAGTTTATAGTATTATTAAATAGAATAGAGGTGTGTCATAATGGGTAAGGTTTGTCCAAAGTGTGGTAAAGAAGTAGAAGAAGGAACTAGTGTTTGTCCTTTTTGTGGTGAAAATTTAGAAGGTAATAGTGGTTCAAGTAGTGAAGTAGTTCAAGAGCCAGTTGTTAATAATGAAGTTGTAAATAAAGAAGTCGAAGAGAAAGTTGAAACTCCAACTCCTGTTCAAGAAAATACGGAAGGGGAAAGTAGTTCTCCTACTCCAAATGAGAGTACAAGTCAAACAACAAGTACCGTTGTTGATGCGCCAACAGCTGTTGATTTATCACAAAATAGTACTGCTAACCAACCAGATGTTCAACCTGCCGAAACTCCAACTCCTGTCCAAGAAACTAAGACTGAAAATATTTTAAATGATAATAGTGAGGTTAATCCCGAAGCGATCGTTAATACGGGAGCAGTCAGTCAAGATGGTGACGTTTTAAAAGATGAACCAAAACTTAACATTCCTTCTAAGAGTTTGGAATCTATTGTTACTGAAACGACGAGTGTTAATTTTGGACCAACAGAATCAGAAGTAAAATCAGTTGCGAATGAAACATCAGATACGGTTATGAACACTAATGCTTTACAAGAAATTGAACCAGTTTTAGAAACAGTAGAAGTAAACAATGTCAATTTTGAAACAATATCAGTTGATGTTAGTGATCAAAAAGAAGAGGTCGAAGATGAAGTAATTGAAAAACCAGTTTTACCAGAGCCAACAATTGGTGAAGTAAGTTCTGATGCATTAATAAATAGTTATGAAGAAGAAGAAAAAATAAATAATGAGATGATTGCTGAAAAGAAGCGTCTTGACGAAGAAGAACAGCAAAGGAAATTATTGGAAGAAAAACAAAAAGTTGCCAATATGGCTAAACCAGATTTGTTGGCGGTTACACAACCTGTTATGCCTACTGATAATGGTGAGCCTGAAGAAATTGTTAAAGTTAAGAAACGTCCAAATACTAAAAAAATTCTTGATATAGTAACGATTGCGATTATTTTAGTAATTGGTCTTGTCGCTATATGGTATTTCTTCTTACGCAATAAAGATGAAAAAGTAAATGATAATTATATGCAACCAATTGTATCATGGTTTAAAGGATATAATGATGGTAATACGAGTGCCATGTTATCATCTTATGTTCCATGCTTAAGTAGTGTTGATGAAATTATAATAGAGATAAATAATCGTGTTAACTCACGCCTTACTAATAAGAATTTTTATCTTGAATATAAGGAAGAAAAGTCTGAAGTTGTCAATAGTCAAGATCAAGTTGCATTAGATAAGTATTTATCAGAAAGATGTTCTACTCCACCAAAAATAGATGAATATAAAAAAGTATACATAAATGAAAAGTTATCTGTATCTGAAGATAAGAAATTAGAAGAAAATCGTCCCGAATTTTTCGTTGTTAAAATAGAAAATAATTGGTATATATTAGCTTTTCAAGAACAATAGAGATTTAATCTCTTTTTTCTTTGCTATTTATTTTAGTTTATAGTAGACTACTATTTAGGTGATATTATGGATCTTAATGATATAAATGTTTTAGTTCTAGCATATCTTGGTGATACCATTTATGAGGACTATATTAGAAAAAGTTTGATTAAAAGAGGAATTGCGAAAGTAAATGATTTACAGAAAGCTGCATCTTCTTATGTTTCTGCGACCAATCAAGCTAAATTTTTAAAGATGTTATTAGAAAAAGACTTTTTTTCGGAGGAAGAACTTTCAATTATTAGACGAGCACGTAATAGTAAAAATAATTCGCATCCTAAAAATTGTGACATTATAACTTATAAATATGCAACAGCTTTAGAAGCCATCATTGGTTATTATGAATTAAAAGAAGAAAAGACGCGAATATTTGAAATAATGAAAGAAATAATAGGAGATATATTATGATAGTATATGGAAGAAATGTAGCTAAAGAGATTTTAAAAAACAATAAAAAAATAGATAAAATAATTATTCAGGAAGATTTTAATGATAATTCTATAATTTCTCTTATAGAAAAAAGGAAAATAGAACCTATTCGCATAACCAAAAAAGAGTTTTCACGATTTGATAAATATTCTCATCAAGGTATAATTTTATACGTAGAGGATTTTAAATACTCAGAATTAGAAGAATTTATTGATGATGAAAATGCTAAAATAGTTATTCTTGATCATTTAGAAGATCCCCATAATTTAGGAGCTATTATTAGAACATGTGAAGCGGCTGGTATAAATGGTATTATCTTGCCAAAAGATAGAAGTGTTTCTGTCAATTCTACAGTTATGAAGACAAGTGCTGGGGCTTTAGAGAATGTTAAGATTGCTCTTGTTACTAATTTGAATCAAACAATAAAGAAATTGAAAGATAAGGGTTTCTGGATTGTTGGAACAGACATGGAAAATAGTGTTGATTATCGTGAAATTGATTATTCTGGTAAGATTGCTTTAGTAATAGGTAGTGAAGGTTTTGGTATGAGTGAAAGCATTAGAAAGTCTTGTGATTTTGTTGCTAGAATCCCTATGAATGGAAAAATAAATAGTTTGAACGCATCGGTTGCTGCTGGAATTATGATATATGAGGTGATACGCTCAAACAAATAGGGGGCGATTATCATTTATAAGAATCTTAATGATTTTGAACTTTTATATATGATTTCTGAAAATAATGAAGATGCTTATTCCTTAATGATTGATAAATACCAACCATTAGTTCAAAAATGTGCTGATCATTATTACAATCATTATTATCAATATGGTGTTGAAAAAGATGAATTACTTCAAGAAGGTAATTTAGGATTGATAAACGCTATTAAGTTTTATAATAAAAGTGATAAGTGTCTTTTTTATACTTTTGCTATAGTCGTTATTAAAAGAGAAATGGAACGTCATATTAAGAAAAATTTAAGATATAAGCATCGCATTTTAACGAATGCTACTTCTTTAAATGATACGATTGGTTATGGTGATTTAGTCATTGAAGATACTTTATATAATATTAATGATAATGTTGAAAGAATTATTGATGATAAGTATTATTGGCAAATTCTATATGAATTTAAGTTCGAACTTTCTGATTTTCAAAGTCAAGTATTTGAACTTAGATTAAATAATTTTTCTAATAGGGAAATTGCTACTCTTTTAGATGTAACTTATAAGCGAGTTGACAATGCTATTCGACTTATCAAACAGAAATTTAAAAGTTATATACAAATAAAAATATAAAGTGCTATAATTATAATAGGTGATGCTAGATGGAAACGCTAGAACGATATTTTTCGTATAACAATGATCCTGACAATATTAGAGAGACTTTTATAAACTTAGATCAACAACTTAAAATTATTCATAATAAGGGTTATGCTGCTGAAATAAGTGCTAGTTCAATTGTTCATGACCAAGATGGTTTTAATTTTTCAAGATTCGATAATTTAGATGAAGATAAAAAAAGAGCTAATGTTGAAAGCTTATGTAAGTTAGCTGTTGGTACTTATTTCTCATTACCTACTGGTGCCTTTTTTGATTATAGCCGTTTTCCTACTAGTTATGTAAAAGACAATTTTGAAATAATGGCAACTTCTTTACCTGATAGTGATTATTATCGTGATGTTTTAGTAAATGGTCATATTTGGTACTATAATGATTATTTAAAAGAAGTTAATAAAAAGACAGATCAAGGAAAAGGAAATAGTAATGCTCGAGTTCTTGGTTATTCGACACCTGAAGGAAGAGCAATGACTAATAAACAAGAAGAAGCAGCTTTTATAAATATTGCTTTTTATCCAATACTTGTTACTTTAGCTGTAATTCTTGGCTACATGGTATACATATTATTTAAATAATTAGAACAAACAGCAATGTTTGTTTTTATATTAGAAATTTAATTTCTAAGTGGAAATAAAATATAGTATAATGGTATTGGTGATACAAATGCATAAAAAAGTAGTTGTTTTTGGAGGAGGAACGGGAATATCTTATCTTTTAAGAGGTCTAAAAGATTTTCCAGTTGATATTACCGCGATAATAACAGTAGCTGATAATGGGCGTTCAACAGGAAGACTTAGTAATGAGTTTAATATTCCAGCTGTTGGGGATATTCGTCAAGTAATAACTAATTTATCGGAGGTCAAGCCAGAGATTAAAGAACTTATGAATTATCGTTTTAAGACATATAGTGATTTTGATGGTCATGCTTTAGGTAATTTAATATTAGTAGGAATGCATGATATAACAGGTAGTTTAAAAGATTCTATTGCGTGTCTTAGTGAACTTTTAGATGTTCGTCATAAAGTTTATCCCATTTCGGAAGAACGTCTTACTTTAATGGCTGAAACCATTGATGGTAAGATAATTGAAGGTGAAGAAGAAATAACCGAAAATCGTTCTATAAAAAAACGTATCTTTTATAAGGAAGAACCAACGATAACTAAAGAAGCATTAGACGCTGTAGGTGAAGCTGACTTAATCATTTTCAGTATGGGAAGCTTATATACGAGTATTCTTCCTAATATAATTGGTAAAGAAATGCGTAAGGCTATTCGTAATTCGAAAGCTAAATTAATGTACATTTGTAACGCTATGACACAACCAGGAGAAACCGATAATTTTGGTGTAAGTGATCATATTAAAATTTTAAATAAATATTTGGATAAGAGAAAAATAGATGTCGTAATTGCCACAAATACACAAATTGATCAAGAAATAATTAATAAATATCGTCGTAAAGAAGAAAAAGAGAAAGTTGTAATTGACTATGAAAATATTGAAGAATTGGGTGTTGAACTAATCGAAGCTGATTTATTAGTACTCGATGAAAGTAAGACTTTAAAGCATGATAGTTTAATGCTTAGTACTATCGTTTTCTCTTATTTAATGAGGATTTAATATGTCGTTTGCTACAGAAGTAAAAAATGAAATTTGTGATTTACGATTATCCAAAACCGAAAATATTGCGGAATTGTCGGCTTTCATAAGAAATGATGGGCATTTTTCTAATGATTCCATTCTTCTCTATACCGAAAATATGATGATTGCTAAAAGAATTTATTCCATTGTTAAAAATCTTTATGGTGTGCATTCCCAAATGACAACACGTCAAAACATAGCTTTTAATAAGAATAATGTTTATTATATTGAAATAAAAGATAAAGTTGATTTCATTTTAAGAGACTTATCAGTTGTTGATGAAAAAGGTCAATTTTTAGATTCTCCTAAAGATTTTATAGTTGATTCAGAAGAAGAAATGAAGGCTTATATTAGAGGTACTTTCTTAGCCAAAGGAAGTATCAATGATCCTAAAACATCCCAGTATCACTTAGAGTTTTTATTCGATAAAAAATATGAATCAGTTTTTCTTCAAAGACTCTTAAACAATTTTGATTTAAATAGTAAAATAATTTTACGTGATACTAAATATATGGTCTATATCAAAGAAGCAGAAAAAATAGGGGATTTTTTAAAGTTGATTAAGGCCTATAAAGCCGTTTTATATTATGAAGATATTCGTGTTTTACGTGAACAAAAAAATATAACTAATCGTCTTAATAATTGTGAACAAGCTAATACTGAAAAAGTTATTAATACTTGTAATAGTCAATTAAAAGATATTGAAATAATTGAAGATAAAATTGGTCTTGATATTTTAGATGATAAGTTAAAAGTAGTAGCGGAATTTCGTAAGAAATATCCAGAATCATCTTTGGTAGAATTGAGTGAAATAATATCTTTGGAAACCCAAACACCAATTACGAAGTCAGGATTGAATCATCGTTTCCGTAAAATAAAGGATATAGCTAAAAACTTAGAAAAGAATAGTGAAAAATAAAAGTAGTAATAAAAGGAAAATTAATAAATCCCAATTTAGTTCTATACTGGATTGGGATTTTATAATTTAATGAGTTTATATAATCTTTATCATTATAAGATTTTTTTAAATGATATTATCTTTCTTTTATATTTTTTTACCAATAACTTCATAAATACTAATCATAAAGCTCCAAAAAATTACTTCAATCAAAATATATATTTAATACCATTATTATAAAAAGTTGTTTTTTCTTTTTTTATATGTGTTTCATATTTTTTGTCATCAAAGCACTTTTTATCGCATTCTATTGATTTTTTATCATTCAAATGTTATATATATTTATATACACTTAGTGTAATATCTTACCTATTATGGATTTGAAACTGATCGTTTACTACTGTACCATTTGAAGTTTGAATAATACCTTACCCATTGGGGATTTGAAACGCTTCAGTTGATTTGCTAGATTCAGATTCTTCAGGTAATATCTTACCTATTAGGGCATAAAAAAACTAGTTTTTATGATATAAGTCCTATTTTGGATATATCAATAAATAACTAGTCAATAAAAAGTAAACATAGAAAGAGAATTATATAAAACTCAACTCATTTTTATACTGGATTGAGTTTTTTATAATTTAATGATTAAGTTATTTTTTCGTTATTATAATAAAAAAGTAGATCACTTTGTGTGTCTACATTTACTATCAATTATATTTTTAATTAGTCCTTTCTTTCTATTATTTTATCAACAATTCCATATTGGAGAGCTTCTTCACTATCCATGAAGTAATCTCTTTCCGTATCAAGCTCAATGGTTTTTAAATCTTTTTTAGTATTTTTAGCAAGAATTCTATTTAATTTATCTTTTAATTTTAAAATTCGTTCTGCGGCAATCTTTATTTCCGTTGCCTGTCCTTGTGCTCCACCAAGAGGTTGATGAATCATTACTTCGGCATTAGGTAAAATATATCTTTTGCCTTTTTCACCACAAGATAAGAGGAAAGCCGCCATACTAGCACTCATTCCAAGACAAATAGTTGAGATACTACTTTTAACAAAATTCATTGTATCATATATGGCCATACCACTCGTTATACTTCCGCCTGGTGAATTGATATATAACGATATGTCTTCCTGACTAATTGAATCTAGATATAATAATTGGGCAATGACAGAGTTTGCTAAGTCATCATCTATTTCACCACTGATAAAAATAATTCTTTCTTTTAATAGTCTTGAAAAAATATCATAACTTCTTTCACCAAAACGTTCACGATCGACAACTATAGGAACTAGATTCATAATAATCACCTAAATTAATAATAGTTACAAACTGGGAAAAATATACATAAACTTTAAAAAAACTAAATAAAATTTAAAAATAAGTGTATTAGAATTTAAAATATGATAAAATGAATATGAGATAGAAAGAGGGAGTCAAATGATTGATGAAACATTAAAGGTAACTATTTTTGGTGAAGAAAAAATGGTTGCTGCTGGGACTACATTTGAAGAATTGGCTAAAGAATATCAGTCACAATTTAAATATCCAATTGTAGTAGCTAAAGAGAAAGGTGTATATCGCGAACTATCTGAACAAATTCAAGGTGATTCCGAGATTAAGTTCTTTGATTTTAGTAATCCAGAGGGGAATCGCATTTATTTGAATGGTTTAATTTATTTATTGATTTATTCAATTAAAGAGTTATATGGAAGAAAGACTAAGGTATTTGTTCGTTATACTATTGATAAAGGTCTATATATTGAACTTAGTAAGAGTATTACTAGGGAAATGATTAAAGAGATAAAGACAAAGATGCTGGAAGTAATTGATCAAGATATTTCAATTCAGCCTAAGAATGTTTCGAGATTAGAGGCCATTGATTATTTTGAAAAGTTGGGTGATACTGATAAGTCATCAATGTTAGTATATAATACGAATAGTTATATAACGCTATATAAACTTGGAAACATGTATGACTTTTATTTCAGTAAGATGCCAACATCAACGGGAGTATTGAGTCATTTCAACATTGAATACTTAAATGAAAATGGCTTTATTTTGATGTATCCTGATCGTTATAGTAATTGTGAAGTATTGAAGTATCAACATCATCCACAACGCTTTGAAATATATGAAGAATATCATGATTGGATTGAACTCATGCACATCAATAGTGCATCAGACTTAAATAAAATAGTAAGTAGTGGTGATATTGGTAACTTAATTAGATTAGATGAGACTATTCAAGCGAATAAACTTCTTAATATTGCCAAAGATATATATGAACATAAAGATCGCATTAAGATTGTTTTAATTGCTGGTCCTTCGTCAAGTGGTAAGACGACGACATCAATTAAGTTAACAAAGTATTTAACTAGTTTTGGTTTAAATCCTGTACCAATTGCGATGGATGATTATTTCATATCACGAAGTAAGACACCTAAGAATCCTGATGGAACATACAATTATGAATGTTTAGAAGCAATTAATACAGAATTATTAAATGAAAATATTGATAAGTTATTGAATGGTGAAGAAATAATAGCGCCAGTCTATAACTTCATGACAGGTGAACCTGAGTATACTAACAAGATGGTGTTAGGTAAAAATGATATCTTAATCGTTGAAGGAATACATGGGTTAAATCCTGAAATATTAAAGAATATTCCTAGAAGTCGTAAATACAAGATTTATATTTCACCAATGACCGCTATCAACATTGATAATCATAATCGTATTTCAACTTCTGATAATAGACTTTTGCGTAGAATTGTAAGAGATAATAGAACGCGTGGACATAAAGTTGAGAAGACACTTGAAGAGTGGGGTTCTGTTCGTCGAGGGGAAGAAACCTATATATTCCCATATCAAGATGAAGCCAATGTCACATTTAATTCAGCATTAGTCTATGAATTAGGAATATTGAAAACTTATGCTGAGCCATTATTGTATTCCGTTGATCCTAAGAGTGAATACTATGATGATGCTAAAAGGCTAATAAATATGTTAAAAACATTTTTACCAATGCCATCAGAAGATATACCTGATGATTCACTTCTTCGTGAATTTATTGGTGGAAGTTGTTTTAAAGTAAGTTAAAGGAGGAAGAAAGATGAAAAAAGTAGCAATTAATGGATTCGGAAGAATCGGAAGACTAGTATTTAGAATAATGGAGGAAGACCCAGAGTTAGAAGTTGTCGCAATTAACGATTTAACAGATGCTGAACAATTGGCATACCTATTAAAGTATGACACTAACCATCGTAATTATCGTGTTGATGAAATTGGTTTTGAAGATGACTATATCGTTGTTGGAAATCGTAAAGTAAAAGTATATGCAGAAAAAGATCCAGCTAACTTACCTTGGAGAGATCTAGATATCGATGTTGTCTTTGAATGTACTGGATTATTCACTGATAAAGAAAAAGCTAGTGCTCATATAGAAGCAGGAGCTAAAAAAGTTGTTATTTCAGCACCTGCTAAAGGGGACGTTAAGACAATCGTTTATAACGTTAACCATGAGACCTTGG
>CANQWJ010000023.1 GCA_947627525.1 uncultured Bacilli bacterium | reverse complement strand
AAGTTGTTACTGATGTAATTAACTTTGATGATCCAGAAGGACCACATATTGATGATGCTGATTTGGAAGAAGTAAAGAATCAATTAAAAGCTGGTTTTGATAAATTGAGACTTTATTTAGATAATATGGTTCCTTATGTAGAGAGCGATGAACAATTTGGTTATCGTGCTAGTGGAGATGTTAATCCAAGAGTAGTTATTCAAACAACTATAAATAATGTAAAAGAGAAACTTGATGAAACTCTTCAAACATTTATGAGTACATTTAACAGTGATGTTGATCAAGATAGAGAAAATGTTGCTAGATCTTTAAACAATTCAACAGTTACTGGATAAAAATACTAGAAAGTGCATTTATTGCACTTTTTTTGTGTCAAAAGTGTAAACTTTTTTTAAATAATTATTATTTGTTAACAAACTTAAAGAAAATATGGTAGAATTAAAATAGTAGAGTAGTATAAATTATACATTAATAATTAATTTAAATTATATGAGGAGTGATAATAATGAGATTGACGGCGCAGGTAGCAGTTGCAGATGGTGGTTCTGGTGGTGGAGATATATCATATTTTTCACAATGTACGGGTTCACCTAGAAAAGTTAAAAGTTATATATCATCAGCAATTTCAGAAAAGTTAAATGAAATATCAAGTACAAATGATCAAATACCTTCTTTGCATAGCGAAGTTAGAGGTGAAATAAGTGCTCTATATAGTAATTGGCAAACAATCTTGGGGTATAAACAAATAAATACGTTATCTTATAGATTATGTGTTACATTAAACCAACAATTAAATATGATTAAAAGTTATTGTGATTCTATACAAAATGATGCTAATGATATTATTGATGATGAAAATTTAAAAGATCCACAATATTATAAAGAGGTAATAGATAACTACAAAGCAGCAAATCAAGTTTGGGTTAACACCTATGATGGTGTTGTTGGTGGATATTATACTGATCCATCGAGTACCCCATATGATAATAGTCCACCTACAGTAGTAAATCAAGTTAACTTTTCTTATTCTGCTCATCCATTAGATTATGATAATAGAAATGTTAGAAATTATACTTTATATATATCAGAAGGTGGAATAGCAGATTTAATTGAGAATATAAAAACAAAGGTACAAAGTATAAAAGAACAATTTGATTCAATAAGTAGTGCTGCTGGTGCAATTGGAGCAACTTTGACTGATGTTAATCAATATACAAGTCAAATAAAAACTATTGCTACTGAAACAAATGAAAAATTAGATGAGATTATTAATACTTTTGAAACAAATGCTAATAGTTTGTACGAAATGGATAAACGTGTTTTTAATCTTACTAGTGAATATGGTGAAGCATATGACTTTAATAGCGTTAGTGAAAATTGGGACTCTTTATCAGAAGAAGATAAGAAAGCATTATTACAATATTCATTACTTCAATATTATATTAGCAAAGGAACATATGAAGATGGAGACTCTGCTACGTCCGGATTAAAACTATTTGAAGTAGATATGGATGATGTTAAATCTCAAGTAGAAGAATGGCTTAATGGAATGCCAGATAAAAATAATAAAGAAGAATATGAAAATTGGTTAAAAAATGCGCCTTTTGATGGTGTAGGTTTTAGTATATTTACTGACGAAGGTGAAAATGGACCTGATTTATTGAGATCAATTTTTGAAGGTCAAGAAGATCAACCACAAGAAACTGCTGTAACTGAAGGTGGCGGAGGTTCTAGTGGTGGCGGTGGATATAGTGGTGGAGGATATTCACCATCACCAGCTCCTGCTCCAGAACCAGAAACAGAAACACCTTCAGATGATCCTGGAACAACTGATCCAGAAACACCGCCTACAGATGACCCTGGAACGACTGATCCAGAAACACCACCTACAGAAGACCCTGGAACAACTGATCCAGAAACACCACCTATGGATGATCCTGGAACAACTGATCCAGAAACACCACCTACAGAAGACCCTGGAACAACCGATCCAGAAACACCACCTACAGAAGACCCTGGAACAACCGATCCAGAAACACCACCTGTAGAAGATCCTGGAACAACTGAACCAGAACCTGAAATAGGAGGAGAAAGCGGATGGGAATCTGTAACTGATCCAAATGGTGATGTTCAAGAACCTGAAGTAAATACTGGTGAAGAGACATTTACACCACCTGAAGAGACTGTTGATCCAACTATTCCTGAACCAAATCCTGATGGTACTGAACCTCTTCCAGATCCGAATGGGGATGTACAACAACCAGAAGTAACTGAGCCTAATGTTACGGAAGGAACTGTTGTAGATCCAGCACCAGAAAATGGTGATCCTCTTACTGATCCAAATAGTGGAGTTCAACAACCAGAGGTTCCTAATGTTGGTGGAAGTGACGTTATAAGTCCTGCACCAGATGCTGGAACTAGTGCAAGTGGTGACGTAACTTCTGATGTAACATCTACTGTTACTGATGTGGTAACAGGCGCTACTGATACAGGTGTTGCAGAACTAAATTCTAATGTTTTAGAAAATGATCCTTCTACGGAAAACATTATGAAACCTATGGATTTAACATTAGATAATTTTGATCCGCTAGATGAAAATACTTTTGATGACTTTGACTTCGATGATTTAATGGAAGGTATTGATGATAAAATTGGTTTCTCTAAAGTAGAAATGCCAAAGTTTGGTGGGGATATACCTCTTCCAACTGATCCAACTATTACAGATAAATAATTTATAAATATTATAGGAAAGATTTTTCTTTCCTTTTTTTATTCTATTTTAATTGTTTTTACATTTATTAAAATAGGTGATACTTTTGAAATACTTATTATTATTTATTCTTTTTTTCTTCCCTAGTTGTTGTTTTGCTTTATGTGAAAATACGCATAGTTGTATTCTTATGGATATTGATAGTGGTCGTATTTTATATTCTAAAAATTCTAATGAAAAAAGACTAATTGCTTCAACTACGAAAATGATGACTTTTCTAATTGCTTATGAAAATGGTAATTTGAATGATGTTTATGAAGTTGGTGAAGAAGTGCTTGATATGTATGGAACTAGTATTTATTTAAGTGTTGGTGAGAAGATAAGTTTACATGACTTATTGTATGGTTTAATTTTACGAAGTGGTAATGACGCCAGTGTTGTCATTGCTTCTAACATTGGTAAAAATTATGATGATTTTATTTATTTAATGAATGAAAAAGCTCAAGATTTAGGTATGAAAAATACTATTTTTTCTAATCCTCATGGCCTTGATGAAAAAACTGAAAATTATTCAACTAGTTATGATATGGCTCTTCTTTCCCGTGAGTTATCAAAGATTCCTTTTTATTTAGAAGTAACTTCTACTAAACACTATACGACAACGAGTGATATGAAAGCATATGATTGGTATAATCGCAATAAACTATTAACCCAATACAAGTACGCTACGGGTGGGAAGAATGGTTATACACCAAGAGCAGGAAAGACCTTAGTGAGTACAGCTTTTAATAATAATTTATCATTAACAGCGGTTTCTTTATATGACAGTGATACATATGATACCCATATATCTTTATATGAAGATGCTTTTTCTAAATATGCAAATTATCTTATTTTGAATAAAAACTCTTTCTTTTATAAGGACAAAAACTATGGAAAATTATATATAAAAAATTCTTTTTCCTATCCTGTTTTAGAAAAAGAAAAAGAACTAGTTACAATGACAATTCAAATTATGAATAATGTTGATTTAAATGAATCTAATAAAGTTGGAACAGTTATAGTTTATCTTGATAAAGATGAAATTCATCGTGAAGATTTATATGCTAAGGAGAATAATAAAAAAATTTCTTTTTTTGACAAGATTTTATTATTTTTCCAAAAACTCTTTTAGTCTTTCTTGAAAAAGATAAGTTATTATGACATAATATGCCTAGGTGATTTTATGGAACGTTTACAAAAAGTTATTGCGGAAAGTGGAGTGGCATCGCGTCGTAAAGCTGAAGAGCTAATTTTAAATAGAAGAGTTAAAGTAAATGGTGAAATAATTACAGAGTTAGGTGTTAAAGTAAATGAAAAAGATGAGATCGAAGTTGATGATACTCTTATAAATCGTGAAGAAAAAGTCTATTATTTACTAAATAAACCAAGAGGTGTTATTACATCTACTAATGATGAACATGGCCGTAAAACAGTTGTATCATTAATTGAAGAAACCAAAAGAATTTATCCTGTTGGTCGTCTAGACTATGATACGACAGGGGCTTTAATATTAACAAATGATGGTGAATTCGCTAATATGATGATGCATCCTAAAAACAATATTGATAAAGTATATGTTGCTAAAATTAAGGGAATACTTGCGCCAAGTGAAATTATGCAACTTAAAAATGGTGTTATTATTGATGGTGTAATGACTTCTAAATCGAAAGTTAAAGTTAAGAAAGTTGATAAGAGTACCAATACTTCAATTGTTGAATTAATTATTCATGAAGGGAAAAATCATCAAGTTAAGAAGATGTTCGAAAGTATTGATAAAGAGGTATTAAAATTAAAACGTGAAAAAATAGCATTTCTTGATCTGAAGGGATTAAATTCTGGAGAATATCGAAGACTAAATCATAAAGAAGTTTCAAGGTTATATGTTTTAACAAAAAAAGATGTCAATCAAAAGTGAATAATACACTTTATTAGACATCTTTTTATTCTTCAACAATGGCTCCAGTTGGACAACTTTCAATTGCATCTTTACAATCTTCTTCGTCAGTTTCTGGTACTTCATCAACGATTACTTTTGAAAGACCATCATCACCAATTTCAAAAACGTTAGGAGCAATTGCTTGACAAGCACCACAACCGATGCAACTATCTTTGTTAACTTTTGCTTTCATTAAATCTCCTCCAAGAACAATTATAATATAAATATTTTGGATGTACAATTTATTTTTTTCTTTACATTTGACTATTTCCAAATATATTTAGGTGTGTTAGAATAAAATTAGAGTAGGAGGTATTGATATGCAAAGAAGAACTACAAGATATGTGCAAGAAGATATATCAACTGAACCTAAATCAAGTCGCAGTAATAAAAATAAGTATTTATATGATGAAATAGATAGTCAAATAGGCTATGGTAAAATGGAAAGCCTTACTAGTGAAAATAAACCACAGGAAGTATTGCCTATAAAAAAACGTTCTGATCAAACTATAAATATTGATCAAGAGGATAATTCTTCTTTGGAACCAAAGGTTTATGATATTAATTCAGTCTTGGAGGAAGCCAAGAAAAATCGTAATATCCCTGAAGAAGTTGAAAAGAAACGCAAACTTCAAAATGCTGAATATAGTATTTTGGATGATTTAAATAAAAAATATATTTCAAAAAAAGAGAAACTAGATGAAGAATTAGAAGAGCAAGGAATTAGGGAATTAATTGATACCATTACTTCACGCAATCTTCCTCAAGATTTATTAGAAAAAGTTAAAGAAGAAGACGATAAAGACTTAATGAGTGATTTGATGGCTACTAGTAATTTAAGTTCTGGTGAAGACATTAATTTAGAAGAGGAAATTGCTAAAGAAATTCTTGCTAAAAAGGAAGAACAGGATGATACAGTTGATGAAATAAAAACAGAGGATGGACGTTTAGTAAACTCGTTTTATACGCGTAGCATGGATTTGACAGAACACGATTTTGATATTGGCGAAGAGGAATATATAGAACATAAAAATAAAACTAAAATGATTATTTTAATTGTTTTAATTTTGATCGTTATTTCTGCAACTATCAGTTTAATTGTTTTAAGGAAAATGGGAATTATATAGTTGTATAAAGGGTGCTTTAAGTCACCTTTTTTTCATATTATGTAATATGTTTAGGAAAAAAATAATATTTGTATTTTTGATATTAACAATCTTTACTGTTCTATCAGTTTCAATGTTTGGTAAATTAATTGATGACAAGATGGCTGACTATGTAACAGAGGAAGTTGATAAAGTATCAAAAATATTGATTAGAAAAATATTAAATGATAATTTTTGGAATGATATATCGTTAGATGATTTGTTTGTAGTAAATAAAAATGAAAGTGGTGAAATTGATTTAATCGATTTAAATACTAAAAAAGTAAATGATATTCTTGGTAAAAGTAATAGTATTATTTTGTATTATTTTAATGAGTTTGATAAAGGAAATGTTGAATTAATAAACAAATATTCTGATGTTTTCAATCGTTATATGGTCGGTGAAAAAAGTGGTTTGTTTATAAATGTCCCATTGGGTATTGCTTTTTCTAATCCTATACTTTTTAGTGTTGGTCCTAAAATACCTGTTAAAATTCTCTTGACAGGACAAATAGAATCAGAAATATTAACAAATGTTAGGCAATATGGCATTAATAGTATCTTATTTGAAATAAGTATTAAAATAAAAGTTTGTGAAAAAATTATTTTTCCATTTTCTAATCGTTATGTTGATGTTGAATTGGAAGTGCCATTGGTTGTTGAATTAATTTCTGGAAAAGTACCTGAAAACTATTTAAATAATCAAAAATCTGGTATAATGGAATAGAAAGTTTAGGATGTGATAATATGAAAAAAATTGAAGTTAATGGAATTAGTTATAATTTAGAAAAAAACTATAAAGATGCTTTTGAAGAAGATGAATTTAATGAGTTATGTACTGATTATTTTAATGATTTTGATTACATTTTTGGTGATTATTCTTATGATAAGTTACGCCTTAAAGGCTTTTATGGTGAAAAAAACAAAAAAGTTAAAAAAATCAATAATATAAAAGAGTTAGATGATTACATAAAAAATTATTGTTCATTTGAATGCCGCTACTTTTTATTGCATAAAGAAAAAAGTAGTAAGTAAATAGTGAGTAAAATTGTAAAAAAATAACATAATAATTATTGAAATATGTACTTGTATTATGTTACAATGTATAGTAGTAAAGAATTAGAAGGAGGCAATTAAGATGGATGAGGAAAAAAAAGTAATGTCTATCGTTTTAGAAGATGGTTCAATTGATGAAGTAGAAGTTCTTTTGACATTTGAATTTACTGATACAAAGAAAGAGTATGTTATTTATACAAAGAATGAAACAGATGACAATGGTAATGTTACTATTTATGTAGCATCGTTAATTAGAGAAGCAGATTCTGATCCTGTTTTAGGTAGTGTCGATTCAGAAGAAGAATGGACTAGAATTAAGAGTGTATTAAAAGAATTGTCTAAACCTGTCAATGAAGAAGAAAAACCACAACAACAATAAAGGAGGTTATTGGTTATGAATGAAGAAGAATACCAATCTGGATTTGTAAGAAGAACTTCTGATCCTACGCGTGCTAAACATTTGAAAAAGCCAAGTAGACTAAAAATGACTGGCGACACTTTAAAAAGTTTTTTAGGAAATAGAAAAAGTGGAAATTTGGAAAAAGCTTTTGAAAAGTATAATCGTGAGTACAATGAATTACGAAGAATTGCCATTGAGGTCAATGATGTTAAATCAGAAGCGGAAAGTAAGGATGAGTTTACTGATGTTAAAGATAAATTAGAAGAGTATAATGCCCAAGTAAAACGTTTAGCAGAAAGCGCCGTTAGAATTTTACTTTTTGATGAAGATATTCAAAAAATTAAATTTAAAATTGATAAAGATGTAGAAAAATCAACAGCTCGTGCACTTAAAGTACCACCTTTCTTAATTGGCCCTCTAAAATATTTGAGTTCAGCAGGTAGAGCATATATGAAAGTTGTTAAAGAAGAAAAAGAGCAAGCTCAAGAAAAATTAGAACAAGAGATTGCTGATGTTGTTGCTAAGAATGCTCGTGAAGTAGTTGGATTAAGTCCTGATGGTGACAATATCGAATTAGCTGCTCAAACAACAATGGGTAAGGAAGAAGCTGTTAAACTTCAATCTTTAGCTGATGTTGGTGAAATAAAAGATGCCGTTATTTCTGAATTAACAGCTCCAAGTACTGATATTCCACAACCTGATGTAACAAGTACACCAGAAGAGAAAACTGAAGAACCAACTCTTGATAATGAACGAAATACACAAGTAGATATTGGTGTTAATAGGAAAAAAGCACAACAACAAGATCGTCCTAATCCAGAGGAACTTATGTTTGAGTACTATAGTGAGATGGTTAAACAATTTGGTGTTGACTTATTAAAAAATAGTGATAAAAGTAAACAAAGACCAGTTTTATATATTAAGCATAATTCAGAAAAAAAATATATTGATCCTAACATTTTAGCAGAAATAACAGAAGACACTGATGCTTCTTATGAAGAGAAACTTGCTACTTATAATAGTTTAGTAGATGCTATTTCATTTGCTCAAATTTGGCAGGAAAAGGCTTCTTTCTCTGATGAGAACAGTGATGTGTTTGCTTTCATCTATGATGCTATTAAAGAAGGTTATGGTGAAGATACTCTTATTGTAAAGGCAAGTCGTGAATTAAGTCCTGAAAAACAACAAGTTTTAAAGAGCGTTGTTGAAGGAAACTTTGCTATGATAAGAAGAACAGTTGAAAATTTTGATAAAACATATGAAGAAAATAAAATTGATACATCAGAAAAAGAACAAGATGAAGTTAGAAATGCACAAGTTGATGAAGGTGTTATAAAAAGAAGAAATAAAGGAAAAACTTCTGAAGAAGTAATTCCTGTTACTGAAGAAAAGCCAAGTGATAATGTAGACGACAATTCAGTAGTTGTCCCTGAAGAAGTTGCTCCTTCACAAGATAGTGGAGAAGTAATTCCTATTAGTGGAGATACAGAAGAAATTCAACCAGAACAAGATGAACAAAAATTGGACGATGATACATTAACTTTTAAGAAAATAAATGATAGAATTAGAGAACTTGCTGAATTAAAAGAAAATTTACAAAAATCTGGTTTATCAGATGATAAGAGTAAAGAGGCAATAGGGAAAATTGATAATGAATTAGAAGTATTAGTTCAAAAAGTTAGTGATTTATTAGATGATAGTAAGACGTTTGGTGATTCTGAACAACCATCTATTGTTGCTAGTAGTGAAACTAAACCTAAAAAAAGCATTATAGATCCTAAATTTAATTCAAATGATACATCAAATGTAATGGTTGATGATAGTGATGAATATTCAAAATTCTGGGGCGAATTATATGGAAAAATCTTAGATGACCCAGATGGAGAAAAAGAATTATCTTCAATGGAGAAAAAAGGTGTTGATTTTGATAAAGTTGAAGAGGAGTATGCTATTGGTCGACAACATATAGATGTAAGAGATTCAGAGGATAGACACAGTGAACTTGGTGAGGAAATTAGACAACAAACTAGCGAAAAAGCAAACTCTAAAGTTGAAAAAGCTAAAAAATATGTAATTGGCGAATTATTGTCTAGTCTTGGTGTCCTTCCAAGAGGAATGATTGAGGAATGGGATCAATTTGATGAGCAAAAAGCTGATTTAGGTCAAGTATTAAAAAATGTTAGTGAAAGTAGAAAAGATGATTATGATTTAGCAGTAGAAGAACTTGCTAGTACTTTGGCTGAATCAGGTGCAACCGATGTCAATGGTGAAGAGGTTGACTTTAAAAAAGCTATAACAGACATTTTAGATGATAAAAAATCAAATGATCAACGTAAGAGTGCTGTTAGTATTCTTAAGGCAGCAACAACTGGTGATAGTCAAAAAACTGTATAATGTAATTCAAATTCCTAGTTTTTATTACTAGGTTTTTTCATATACTTTAATATGGTGAATAAAAATGATAACTAATTTAATCTCTTTTTTGTATGATATAAAAGTTGAGACAATTAGAAAAAATAATAATAGTTATATTTTTTATTATAATGAACATTTTTATATTTTTAGGAAATGCTATGAGAATGAAGAAAAAATTGGCTATATTTACAATTATATTTATAACAATGATAACTATTTGTATCATATAATTGTTAAAAATAAGCATAATAAATATGTAAGTAATTATAATAATGAAAATTATATTTTGATGATGGTAAAATTTAATTTAAATAGAAAATTAATGTTTAATGATGTTTATGATTCTACAAAATATTATATAAGTTATATAAAGAAAAAGGATTTTAGTTGGTCTAAACTTTGGAAACAAAAAATAGATCAAGTTGATTATTTTATAAGTAATAGTAACCTACATTTTGATATATTAACATTATCTATAATTAATTATTATTTAATGCTTAGTGAAAATGCATTAATTTTTTATAACTTTATTAGCTTTGATGATTACCTTCCGTTATCGTTATGTCATAATAGAATTGTAAAAGAAGCTGATTTGTATGATTATTTTAGCATTAATAATTTAATATTAGATCATAAAACTAGAGATATTGGTGAGTTTATAAAGAATTACATATATTCAAGTAAAAATATTGATGTTAGTGAGTTTTATCTTATTAAGCAAATGACATTGAATGAAAAGATTTTATTGATATCAAGAATTATATTTCCAAGTTATTTTTTTGATGTTTTTGATGACTTTGTCATTAATAATAGGGACTTTAAAGAGTTTTATAAAAGTTTTATTTATATGGAAATTTATAGTGATAATTTGAAAAAAATGGTAAATTTTATTGCAAAATAAAAAAGTCTATTCGACTCTTTTTACTCCTAATACTTCAGGTATTTCATCCATTAGCATTGCTTCTATTCCTTCTTTTAGTGTTATGTCAATCATTCCGCATCCTGCGCAAGCTCCCAAAAGTTTTAAATATACAATGCCTTTTTCAAATTTAATATATTCCAAACTTCCTCCATCGTTTTCAAGGTATGGCTTAATTCTTTCTAATACTTCTAATATCTGTTTTTCAACTTTATCAACATTTTTTTCCATAAATATCACCAATAAGAGTATACACTTATTAATTAATTTAGTAAAGCGTTTGCGAAATGATTATTTGAATGGTATAATAAGCAAGAGGGTGGAAGTATGTCAAAATATGAGAAAGGTAAAATTGTTACTGGATGTGTGACGGGAATTGAAAACTATGGTATTTTTGTTAGTTTAGATGATTATTATAGCGGTTTAATTCATATTTCTGAAATATCAACAAAATTTGTTAAGGATGTTAATGATTATGTTAATATTGGTGAAACAATTAGAGTAAAAATAGTTGATAAAGATGAAGAAAGTTGTCATTTAAAACTTAGTATTAAAGATATTGACTATCGTGTTAATAACAAAAGACGTAATAAAATAATTGAAACAGAAAAAGGATTTGAAACACTATCTGTAAAGTTAGAAGATTGGATAGATGAAAAGTATAATGAGATTCAAAAAGGTGAAAATATTTGATAAAAAGCAATATTAGAGTTGACAAAAAAAATATAAAATGGTATATTGTTAAATGTCAACGACAATTTGTTTTAGTTTGGGCGATTAGCTCAGTTGGTTAGAGCACCTGCCTTACAAGCAGGGGGTCATAGGTTCGAGTCCTATATCG
>CANQWJ010000022.1 GCA_947627525.1 uncultured Bacilli bacterium | reverse complement strand
GCAGCTGCTACTAATTTGACACGTGTATTATTAGAATTGAGTGGAAATGATGCCATGATTGTTTGCAATGATGCTGATATCAATTTAGCTATTGATGAGGCCATTAAAGGACGTCTTACTAATATGGGTCAGACTTCGGCATCTACTAAACGTTTCCTAGTTCATAAGGATAAAGTAAATGAATTTGTTAAAGGTCTAATTCAAAAAATTAGTAATTTGCGTTATGGAAGTCCTCTTGATAGTAGTACTGATTTAACTTGTTTAATTGATGAAGAGATTGCTATTAGAGTAGAAAATCAAGTTAAAAAAATGGTTGATTTAGGTGCTAATATCGTTTATGGTGGCAATCGTAATGGTAATTATTTTGAACCAACGATTCTTGTTAATGTCAACGAAAAGATGAGTGTCATGAATAATACGGAAGTTTTAGGACCAATTATTCCCATTATGGAATTTGATGATATAAATAGAGCCATTGCTATTGTCAATTCATCACCTTATGGTCTTGCTTCATCTATTTTTACTAATAATATTAAAACAGCTTTTAAAGTAGCTGAATGTTTAGAAACGGGAACTGTCATCATCAATGGTAGTACGGAATATCGTTCTAATGAGATGGCCTATGGTGGTTGGAAGTATTCCGGTTTTGGAACAGAAGGAGTATCTTCTACTCTTGAACAATTATCGCTTGTTAAAACAACTGTTCTTAAAGATGTTTTAGAATAATTAATTTAAAGTAATGAGTGTAAAAACTAAATCATATATGAATAGAAATGCCAAAGTAATTGTAATTATTTTTGGTATTTTTTTTATGATAATACTTAAGAAAGGATCGATTAAGTAAACTAATAAAAGACTTGAGACTCCCCATATCAGCATCATTCTTAGTGAGGTATAACGCCCAATATTAAATTGTTGATAGGAATAATCCCAAAAAATGCGGCCAAATACTTTTTCAATTATTAAACCGCCAAAGAATTCTACTATTCCTAAAGTAATAGCGGCTATCAAAAATAATATTAATGGTCGGTAAAACTTATTACGGACTTTTTTCTTTATGATATAAAAAATTCCTAATATTAGAAGAACACCGAGACCATAAATTGGTGTCCAATATCCATAGAGAATACCACTATCTACTTTTGGATAAATACAATTTTCAAGAAAGTGTCCAATAATGGAATAAATTAAAAAAGTATTAATAATATTCATGTTATCACCAATATCATTATGTGATAAAAGAATTTATTAATACAAAAAATTAATGTTCATCGTAATTATCAATTAAACTTGTATCAACAGTCTTATTAGGATTGGCTTCCAAATAGACGCGATTATAATTTTTAATCATCTCAACGGCATCTTTTCCCGTATGAATTGTTTCCCGACCAGTTGGTTCAATTACTCTTAGGAAGACATCACCATCAGGATCTTTATCTTCTTCAATGACAAGACCAGTTGTCATTCTTATAAATTCATCACGGTCTTCATTAGGATTGACATAATTAGGAATGAAAGAATTGTTATCACTTGAACTTGATGTCGGTTGGTAACTGATTTCATTTTGATTTGATGGTGAAGTATTTATCTTGTCCATAAACATTTTTACTTGTGAAGAACTATCAGGTAAATCCGTTGCTGGTAAGTCAACTTTTATGCCTATTCCTTGATCTAAAGTTTGATTTTGTTCTGGCGGTACTTCTTCTTGGAAATTTATAAAATGATTATTAGGTAATGTTTCCATTGTTGTATCGTTACTTTGATATGGTTGATTTGTTTGATTGTCCAAAGGAATATCCAAAAAGGTCGTTTTACTATCATTATTTTTATTAATTTCACTTTGACTAATATTTATATTATTATTAAAGTTATTTGCATTAATAATAGATGGATCTAATAATGAGTCTGATGTTGAACTGTTTTGTGAAGAACCTTCTTCTATTCCCATCATACTTCTAAGTTTCTTTATTCCCTCATCTTCAACATTATTAGTATTATTGCTTTGTGAAAAAATACCATTGGAAACATCTAAAATATTTTTATTATTAACAGGAGAGGTAAGATTATTGAAATCAGCACTTTCCGCAATTACTTTATTGACATCATCTATTGGTAAACCAATTCTATCTTTATTAATATTATTATTATTATCATATTTATTTAGGAAATTTTTAAAAGCACTATTATCATCATTAGAACTGTTATTAGTGTTTGTTTTATTATTTTTATTTGGTTGATCATTATCAAGGCGAGCAGATCCTAAGAAGTTGTTCGTTAAATCAAGTTTTGGAATTTGTTTTTTGGAGTTCTTTTTATTTACTTTTGGCCAACGTGAAGTATCAGCTTTCCTTCCAGGACGACCAGATTCAAATAATTGATTGTAATTAGTAAGTTTTTCCATGGCTTCTTGATCATAGTACATCTTTTGATTTCCCATTTGGTCAGTTACTAAAAGCGTTACAACACCATTTTCAAAACCTTCATGAATTTCAATATCCATTGTCTCATTAATGAATTGATCGCGTTCTTCATTGACATTTACATTATTTTGAATGGCCATCTTTTCTTCAATTATGCGATTAACTTCATCTTCAAAAGCTGCTAAATCAGGTAATGTCGTCTTTAGGAAAGATTCAATCTTACTAATAGTGAAGGTATTAATACTTTCAATGACGATATTATTTAAAGCTTGATCTATTTGTTCAACATAATAATTATAATTAGGATTAACTTGTCTTATTTGATAGATGATACTATTCTTTACTTTTTTTATTAAACTGTTATATTGTTCAATTTTATTAATATTTTCAACAGCTACTTTTAAATTGTTAGTAATAGTATTCATTTCCCTTGGTAGAGTTTGACTAGTCGCAAGACTAATATCAATACGATGAATATTACTACTATCAAAATGTTTTTTTAGGATATCGGAATAAGCAACAAAGGCTTGGTTTAGAATAAGGGTAATAATATTTTGATCAATATTCATTTCAAGACTATTTAAATACTCTTTTAGACGAGTACTAACATCTTGAAAAGTGCGTCGTTTTAGTTCGGTGTCATTACCGACATCATTAACTAAATCGTTTAAATATTGAATTAATAGTTTATTGTATCTATTGATACTTTCCCGATTATTCATAGTATCACATTCCCCATATTCTAATATCCTAGGTATATTATAATATATTATTAGCATTTAATAAATAAAAAACTTGTCAAAAAATTATAAATATGTTATATTTGTTAATGTTTAAAAGCAAGTGCGAAAGACGCAATTAGGGATTTGTTTTAAAAGAGAGTCTAGTTAGGTGAAAGTAGATAAACGAGAACTAATTGAGATCACTTTCAAGTGCGTTTTATGGATAAGATAAAAACGGTGACGCGTTATAGTTTTAAGAGCATAAAGTATTATGAAGTAGGGTGGTACCGCGCGAAAGTCGTCCCTATCAATAATACTTTTTTTATTTGTAGAAAGGGTGAACAAAATGAGTTTTAAAGAGTTATCCAAAGAAAAACAAAGTGACTTTGAACAAAAATTGAGTGCTAAATGGGAAAAGGAAAATTTGCTTCAAAAGACAATTGATAAACGAAATGATTATTTTGTCTTTTATGATGGGCCAGCTACCGCTAATGGAATGCCAGGAGTACACCATATCTTAGCGAAACTTTTAAAAGATACAGTATGTAAGTATAAGACGATGCAAGGATATAAAGTTTTAAGAAAAGTTGGTTGGGATACGCATGGTCTTCCTGTTGAAGTTCAAGTTGAAAAAGAATTAGGTTTTTCTGGTAAAAATGATATTGAAAAATATGGTATTAAAGAATTTAATGAAAAATGTCGTGAAAGTGTTTGGAAAAATGAAAAGGCCTTCAAAGATTTTACTTTAAAAATGGGACAATTCATTGATTTAAAAGACCCATATATAACATATGATAACAATTATATTGAAACTGAATGGTGGATTTTAAAGAAGTTCTTCGATGAAGGATTAATTTATGATGGATTAAAGATTCTTCCATATTGTCCAAGATGTGGAACAGGACTTGCTTCGCATGAAGTAGCCCAAGGATATAAAGAGATTAGTGTTAATACCGTAACTGTTCCTTTTAAAATGAAAGATGAAGAAAACACTTATCTACTTGTATGGACGACAACACCATGGACTCTTTTGAGTAATGTTGCTGCTTGTGTTAATCCTAATGAAAAGTACGTTAAATGTTTATCTAAAGGATATAATTTCATCGTTGCTGAAAAACTTGCTCATAAAGTTTTAGGTGATAACTTTGAAGTTGTTGAAGAGTATCTTGGAAAAGATTTGGAATATCGTGAATATGAACAATATTTACCAATTTTAAAAGTCAATAAAAAAGGATTCTACATCGTTTGTGATGACTATGTAACGATGGAAGATGGTACTGGTATCGTTCATATTGCCCCAGCTTTTGGACAAGATGACTATGAGGTTGGTTTAAAATATGATTTACCAATATTAAATCCTGTTGATGAAAATGGATGTTATACTGAAGGGCCTTGGAAGGGAAGACTAGTAGTTGATCCTGAACTAGAAGTTGAAATCGTTAAATATCTTGCGGAACAAGATAAATTGTTTAAAAAACAAAAGATGCTTCACAATTATCCACATTGTTGGCGTTGTAAGACACCTCTTGTTTACTATTCAAAACCAAGTCTATACATTAAGACAACAGCTTTGAAAGATAAGATAATTGAAGAGAATAATAAAGTTAATTGGTATCCTGACTATGTCGGTGAAAAACGTTTTGGAAACTGGCTTGAAAATATGAATGATTGGGCTATTTCAAGAAACAGATATTGGGGAACACCAATACCTCTATGGAGATGTAGTTGTGGTCATGATGAAATGATTGGTTCTCGTCAAGAATTAGTGGAAAAAGCGATTGAAAAGATTGATGAAACAATTGATTTGCACCGTCCTTATGTTGATGATGTGCACATCAAATGTCCCGAGTGTGGCAAAGAGATGAGCCGCATCAAAGAAGTTATGGACTGTTGGTTTGATAGTGGTGCCATGCCTTTTGCTCAATATCATTATCCATTTGAGAATAAAGAATTATTTGATACCCAATTCCCAGCTGATTTCATCTGTGAAGGAATTGATCAAACGCGTGGTTGGTTCTACTCTTTAATTGTTATATCAACTTTTGTTAAAGGATGTTCACCATATAAGAATGTTTTAGTAAATGACTTATTACTTGATAAATATGGTCAAAAGATGCATAAATCTAAAGGAAATGCCGTTGAACCATTTACTATTTTAGAAAAATATGGTGCTGATGCAACGAGACTTTATATGTTATCAGCATCTCCCGTTTGGACACCTTTAAAGTTTGATGAAGATGGTATTAAAGATATCAATTCTAAGTTCTTCAACACTTTGAAAAATACTTATACTTTCTTCCAAATGTACGCTAATATCGATAATCTTGATCCAAGAAATTTTAAAGTTGATTATAAAGACTTAGAAGAAATAGATAAATGGCTTCTATCTAAATACAATAAACTTGTTAAAAATGTAACGGAAGCAATGGATGAATATGATTTAAATAAAGCGGCCAAACTATTAAATAGTTTTGTCAATGAAGAATTATCAAATTGGTACATTAGAAGAAATCGTAAACGTTTCTGGGCTAGTGAATTAGATAATAGTAAAAAAGCTGTTTATCAAACAACTTATGAAGTTTTAATTGGTCTATGTAAGCTTGCTGCCCCAATGGTTCCTTATACAACTGATGAAATTTATACTAATTTAACGGGTGAAGAGAGTGTTCATTTAGCGGATTATCCTAAGTTTGATAAGAAACTAATCGATGAAAAAATTGAACAACGCATGGATTTAGTAAGAGATTTAATTTCGCTTGGTCGCAACGCTCGTGAAGAATCTAAGATAAAGGTTCGTCAACCAATTAGTGAAGTAATTCTTGATGGTAAGAATGAAAAGACTATTTTGGATTTAGTTGATTTGATCAAAGAAGAGTTAAATGTTAAAGAAGTAAGATTTGTCAAAGACTTATCAGAATACATGAACTTTGAAGTAAAACCTAACTTTAAAGTATGTGGACCAGTTCTTGGTAAAGAAATTGGTGCTTTCTCAAAAGAATTAGTCAAATTAACTAATGATGAGATTGCTAAACTAGAAAATGGTGAAGAAGTAGTTCTTGGCAATTATAAAGTTAATAAAGAAATGGTTGATATTCGTATTTCTTCGAAAGAAGGATTTAATGCCGCTATGTTCAACAATAACTTCATCATTCTTAATACGACTTTAACTGATGAATTAATTGACGAAGGAATCGCAAGAGAATTGATTAGTAAAGTTCAACAATTGCGAAAGAATAAAGACTTTGATATAATGAATCGTATTGATATCTATTATAGTCATGATGAAAAACTAGAAGAAGTTATGAAGAAGTATGAAGAATTTATTAAAAAAGAGACTTTATGCGATGAATTTATCGCTAAAGACAATTTAGTGGATGACTATAATTTGAATGGTATTGAAGTTAAACTTGATGTTATTAGAAAGTGATAGTAATTATCACTTTTTTTCTTTACTTTTTAATCGAACTATGCTATTATATGAAACAATTTATGAAAGAGGTTGGTATAATGGATGAATATGAAAAAATGTTAGCGATAATAGAATCATATCAAAATAAAGAAGAAGTTCCTTTTTCTAGTGAAGTCGTAAGTGCATATACTCTTAGAGAAATATTAAAAAATAAGTTAAAAGAGCTACAAGATTTGTTTGGTTCTAGTCAAACTGAAAAGTTTAACAACAATAAAACATCTTTAAGACATTTCGGTAAAAGCATGCGAAGACAAGGTTTTTATGCCCCAATGGGATTAAAATGTGAAAGACTTAGTTTAGCAAATGATGGAAATAGGTCAACAATATATTTTCTTTTTAAAAAAGGTAGCTGGAGTTTAGACTTAACTTTTGGAATAGCTAAGGATAATGGTAGTGATGCTATCTATTTTGTATCACAATTTGTATCCAAAGAATTTGTTCAAGAGAATTATGATGAAATAAGTTCTATTTTTAGTACCTTAGAAGAGTTTTCTGATCTTTTTAGTTCATTTGGTGGTCAAATACATCCACTTGGATATCGTCAATCAACGGAAATAACAGCTAATGATGACTTTTTTAAAGCAACTATTTCTTATGATAATGGAGGAAATGTTAGGTCAACAGTTAAATTGAATGTTGAATCAGATATATTGGAAAGAAAATGGTTAGATCGTAAATCTTTAGATGATGTTTTAAAAGAGAATCATGATGAAATTTTAAAAACCATACCAGTTGAAATAAAAAGTCTTGATTCTACAACTAAAAAGATTGTTGGAAATGCTTTACAATGTCAAGTAGTACCACAATATGTAAAAAAGGCGTAGAGTAGTATGTTTAAAGAAGAATATGATAATTTTATTAGGAGATGTAAACTAGCTGAAGAAGTCCCAATGAGTAGTGAAACAATTAGTTTTTATGATTTATTTGTGATGATGGGATCATATTTTCAAGATCTAGAAAAGAGTATAACTAGCATTGAAGAATTAAAAGATATCTTCAACTCTGAAAATGAATATGATGAATGTGGATATCTTAAAAAATGTAGAAGTGCTGAAATAAGTAATGATGGAAAAACATCTAAAATAAAATTATCTTTTGCTGGTGGTCAATTGGATTATATGCGTGGACATAATATTGAAATTCTACTCAGTAAGAGTGATGATATACCCAATAATAATACAATTGGTAATATTAGTTTTTTTAAAGATGATGATTACATCGATGTATCATCTTTTATTGCGAAGCATTATGATCGTATTTATGAATCTTTATTAACGGTTGAAAGATATGCCAAGATTTTAGGAACGGTAAATTATTTTAAGCACAACATTGAAAAATATATCGAGATTGTAAAAACTGTAGGTGATTGTAGGCTCATTGGTATCAAAGCCCATACAGAAACTGTCGATAAGTTTAAACGTCTTGGTATAAAAGCATATTCAGGAAGTGTAAAAGAAAAAACGGATAATTTTACAATTGAAATGACTTATAATGATGGTGGTGAAATAACTATCAATATAACACCCCATGAAGAGGTATATTCAGGTCCTTATGGTCTAGATTGTATTGATATAAAAAGAACATTATATTTAGAAGAAGATACAATGCTCGATATAATGAAGAGAGTTCCTATAAAAGTAGAAAATCTTGATGATACTTTTAAAAGAGTTATCAATGAATCTTTAAAAAAGTGTTCTCCACCACAATTTGTTAAAAAAATGTATCCTTTATATACTTACAATTCAGTATCTGGAGGTAAAGGTTCAGTTCATTTCTAAAAAAATGAGGAAAAAATTCCTCATTTTTTTATCATAACTAATCTCTGTTTTTCTTGCCAATCACCTTTGTATGGAGTACCACGATTTAAAGAATAGTACTTATCAAAATCTAGTCCTCTCATTATTTTAACTGATGGATGATTCTCTTGAACGAGAACATCTAAAAGATCATTTAAATGTTCACCAACAGTAACTTTGGTAATTGGTTTATCATAATTATTTTCATTGTAAGTATCAAGAAAGGCTTTAGTTCCACGCATAAAAGCTTTATAGACTTTAAGTTTGTCCTCTTTTGTTTTTCTACTATCAGAAACTTCGACATTATTAAATACAGCATATCCTTCATCATTATTAACAAAAATTGTTGACTTGGCGATAATTTCGCCTTTTTCGTCTCTTATAACTAAATTTTGACAATTATCGAGAATCATACTAGAACGCATAATTCCTTCACCAGCTCCTTCAAGATGAGCACAACAATTACAATATTTACCAAGGATGAAGTTATCATAGTCTTGTTTAGGAAGCCATTCAAAAGAAAAATCAGGATGCAAATCTTCTTTCAAATCTGAAGATGGAGAATTATCCCAAATAATAGTTCCATCAGTATTTACTATCTTTCTTACAAATATATTTCTTGGAGCCTTAAGAGCTTCTTTCTTAATTTGTTTAGCCGTTTCCCAAGTTTCATCTTTAGAATACCATTTACCAATGAGCACAGCTAGTTCACGATTTTCTTCGTCAACATTACTAAATTTACTACTATTCAAGTAGTCAATACATTTATCAACAGTAACTTTAAGTCTTCGTTGATTACCATGATTTGATGTATAAGTTCTTTTAATGTTAGGAAATTCCTCATAAATAGCTTCAATAAAACCATTTTTCTTTTTTTCAATTTCATATATTTTTTCATAATTTTCCATAAAGAAGTCAGCAAAGTCTTTATCAAACTCTTCTCTTATTATTTCAGAAGGAAAGTTAAAGTGTATGTGTATGTCATTTCCATCATAATGGTTAGGTGATTGAAACATTTTTTCTACTATAAAATTACAAGCTTTTTGTCGGTAAATAGGATCATCACCAATAGCCCCTGTAATTTCTAATAGTTTTAACAAGTCTGGGAATATGACGTCATTAGAAACGATATAATTGTCCTTGGAAAATGTTTCCTTATTCTTCAACACTCTTCTTATATTACCATCATAATTTTTAAATAATTTGTGAAGAAGAGGATTGCGTGCTTCACTTATGATGAAGTCATGCCATAAAAGAGGATCTCTAACGTTTGTTTCCTTTATCAGTTGAATAAATTCTAAAAGTAGGTTGCTTTCATTATAAGGTTTTGACACATCATCATCACTTTTTTTAAAAGAAATAAAAATATCTTTTTGATAAAAGCCATAAATTGAGTAAACGTTATTTAATAAATTACTTTTTCTAATGATGTTTAGTAACAATTGACGATCTTCATTTAAAAGTTTAATTAAAGTGTTTCGACTACAAAACTCAAAAAAGGCTCTATGACAAAGCTCTATATCAGTAATGTTATGAGTTCTCAAAATATTAACAAATTCAATAAAGTCTTCTAAATGTGTATTTAAAGGTGACGTAGCAATATTTTCTAAAATACAACTATTATGAAGTACCCATCCAAAGTAATCATCATTAACGTCTACTGAATCTATTAGTTTTTTAAAATTTTTATGGTTTAACCTAGCTATTAGTGCACCATCTCTTAAATAAGGCTTTTTATGTCCTTTTTTATCTAATTCATCCATGGCCCATAAATATTTGATAGGGCTATTAATAATTGCTTTCGAATGAGTGCAGTTTCGTTCAATTTCCTTTTGCGGAAGAATGCGTAATTTGCCATCGCAATAGATGTAATAAGTATAGCCATATGTTTTATATATTTGAAAATGATTTTTTTCTTCATCTTCTTCCTGTGTCATTTCCATTAAACCGATGAACTCTGTTCCATCTTCTAAAGTAATTTTACTATCAGGCTTTAAAGCGGAAAGACCAACCTTTTTAGTGCTTTTGGGAATATATATACTTAAAGGTTGGATAGGTGGGTTAAGGAAAGAACAATTGTAAATAGAACCATTAGGTGGTAAATAAATTTCTTGAATATTAGTAAATTTCTCTAAACAATAATCTTCTAGTTGAAAAGTATTTGGTGTGTCATTTTTAAAAATGAGTCTTTTGAAAGGAAGATCAAAGGTTTTAGAGAAACCTAATAGCCTTTCTTTTACTTGTGCGTCTTTTGAGTTTTCAATAGTATTATAGATAGCTAATCCACGACATAAATGTGACCAATAAATAGTGAGATTCTCAAGATTAGGACAACCATCAAAAGAACTATCATGAGCTATTAAGCAATAAGATGGTATAACTAATTCTTTTAAATATTTACTGCCAGCAAAAGCAAAAGGATTAATCTTAATAAGACAAATATTAGGTAGTTTTTCAAAACTATAAACTTCATCTTTGTTCCCACTAGCATATAAACTGACACTACAAAAAGTGTTATTGTATTTCGCAAGGACTCTTTGTTCTACATCGTCAATATATGCATATTTTAATAATGTTTTATTATCAAGAGTAAAGTAAAGATGATTATCTGGTGAAACAGTAATTTCTTCAAGAGAATCCATGTAACCAAAAGCTGTATCAGCAAAGCGTAAGTATTCAGGAATGTAGAGTTTTTTAATTTTTCCACAATGCCTAAAAGCCCCTTGGCTTATATAGTGCAAACTCTCGGGAAAAGCAATATCTTCAAGACTACAACAATTATAGAAAGCGTCATTAAATATTGTCTCTAACTCATTTCCTAATTCGACATGCTTTAAACTAGTACAATTGTAAAAGGCACGTTCAGGAACAATTTTAATCTTACCTAAGGAAATATCTTCAAGGCTGGAACAGTTTGCAAAAACATTACTATCCATTTGATAAGAACTATTTGGCATTTTTATTTTTCTTAAAGAGGAGCAACCACTAAAAGCTTCTTTACCAATAGATGTAACAGAATCAGGTATAACTATTTCTTCAACAACTTTATTATCTTTAAAGGCCATCT
>CANQWJ010000021.1 GCA_947627525.1 uncultured Bacilli bacterium | reverse complement strand
AAAATATTATAGAAAGGAGAATCTAATATAGTGATTAATAAAAAATCACATAATTAGATTATACGTGATTTTATGAATGGTGAAATAAAAGATTATATCATTAATAACTTTAAAGATGATGATGAAAAGACAATAGAAAATGCCATTGTTGAAGCAATAAATGATAGTGATGAAGTAGCTCTTCCTGGATTAGGTATTTTCTTCTATTTAAATTGGCAAGAAATGTCTGATTCGGAAAAAGAACAAACCATTAAAAGAATTCATACTAGTATTAAAAAAGGTAATCAAAATTAATTGATTATCTTTTAATATGCTAAAGTACTTTTTATTTTGATAATAAACAATATAACAATCAACATTATATGTCTTTTTATTATTGCTTGAAAACTTGTATGCAAATTGATATTTATATAAGTATTTGATTACAATTTCATGAAATTTTTAATTTTTCTTCTTTTTCTTTTCCTTAGGTTTTTTAAAAATTAAAATATACTCATGATTAAAAATATAGAAACCGCCAAGTAAAGCTCTATATCGCCATATTGCTTTTTGATTTTGTTTTCCTTTTGTTTCATTTATATTTTTAACAACGACTGATTTTAAAATATAATTTTTCTTTAACATTAATTGAATGATGTGAGAACTTAAAGGAACCCATTCACTGTTTTTATAAATATCGCCTATTACAATTCCTAGATATCTTTCTTCTTCTAAGTATTTTGCGGTATTATCTATAACCTTTTCAAATCCTTTTAAAAATTTATCTAATGAATCTAAATTTGCAAGATTACCTTTAATATCATTAAATTTAATTATGTCCCAATAAGGAGGATGATAAATGATTAAATTAACTTTATCAATGTCATATTTACTTAAATATTTATCAAGTTTAATTTTGCTGCTATCACCATTTATAAATTCCAGTTTTGAATTTCCTTCGGTTGCCATTGCCCGTTCTTTAGCAACTTCTAAAATATTAGGATCAATATCAATTCCAATACCATTTCTTCCAAGCTTTTGACATTCTATTAATGTCGTCCCACTTCCTAAAAAGGCATCAAGAACCCATTCACCTTTTTTGGTATACCTATTAATTAGTTGTTGCGGTATTTGCGGAATAAAATTTCCATGATAATCCCCTTTATGTAACCCCGAGTTATCTCTTTTATCTATAATCCATAAACTATCAGTTATTATATTGTTGTATTCTTTCCATCTTGTCATATCCAAATCATTAATTGTTTTCTTTGCCATATAATCACCAAAATAATTATATCATAATAATTTAAATATTCGGTATGTTTGCGACATTCTTTCGAATTTATGATATAATTGTTATATAGTTGGAGGTTATTATGAATTATATAGGTTCTAAGTTTTCAATTTTAAATTTCATTGATGAAACTATAAATGATTTTGTAAAACCTAAAAATAATAATATTGTATTGTGTGATATATTTTCTGGAACAGGAGTAGTTGGAAAATATTTCAAAAAAAAAGGTTATACAATTATTTCAAATGATATAGAATATTATAGTTACATTACGGCTAAGCATTTCATAGAAAATAATAAGGAATTAACTTTTTCTAAATTAAAGAAAAATAACATTGACAATGTTTTTGAATACTTAAATGATATCGATGGTAAAAAAGGATTTATTTATAATAATTATTCATTAGCGGGGACAAGAGGTAAAGAATTTGAAAGGCAATATTTTTCGGATAAAAACGCTCAAAAAATTGATGCAATCAGATTGTGCATTGAAAATTGGAAAAATGAGAAATTATTAGATGAAAATGAGTATAATTTTCTAATTGCCAGTTTGATTGAGAGTGCTGATAAAGTTGCAAATACGGCTTCTGTTTATGAAGCATTTCTAAAAAAATTAAAAAAATCAGCGGAAAAGGATATGGTACTAAGCCCAATTGAAACATTGATTGTTGAAAATTCTAATAATAATAAAGTTTATAATGAAGATTGTAATAAGTTAGTCAAAAATATAAGTGGTGACATATTATATATGGATCCACCTTACAATACTAGAAAATATGATACGAATTATCACATGTTAGAAACAATTGCTTTATATGATAATCCTGAAATTAAAGGAAAAACTGGTGTTAGGTGTGAAACAACTAAAAAATCTAAATATTGCATTAAGAAAGAAGCAACTGAAGCGTTTGAAGACTTAATAAAAAATGCCAAATTTAAATATATTTTATTAAGTTATAATGATGAAGGTATTATTCCAATTAATGAAATAAAAAGAATTATGTCTAAATATGGTAAATATAAATGTTATGAGAAAAAACATAGAAGATTTAAAGCCGATAAGAATAGAGATTACATAAGAGATTTCACAATTGAATATATTCATTGTTTAGAAAAAAATGATTCAAAAAAGAAGTAGAAATTACTCTACTTCTTTTATAAAAAAGTTTTTTATTTTGCAATTACCTTTCCTATTAAGTAAGGATATTCTATTTTTTCTATTTGGATAATTTTCTCATCACCACTACTAATCGTACTTTCATTAAAAACTTTTACTTGGAGATAATTAGAGGTGTGTCCGACTTGATAATTGCCATGATTTCTTTCAAAGAGAACTTCTAAATTTTTATTGTGAAACTTTTCCATATAGGATATTTCTAATTTTTTTGATAAGTCCAAAAGAACATCAGTTCTTTTTTTCTTGGTTTGGTCATCAATTTGTTTCATGCGGGCAGATGGTGTACCATCTCTTTTAGAATATGGAAAAACGTGTAATTTTGAAAAGTTTATCTTTTTTAAAATATCAAGACTCTTTTCAAAGATTTCATCAGTTTCACCAGGATGTCCAACAATGATATCAGTCGTTATTGAAATATCAGGACGAATCTTTCTAATTTTTTCTATTTTTTCAATAAAATAATTTAAGTCATATTTACGATTCATTATTTTTAAAACTTCATCACTTGCAGCCTGAATAGGAATGTGTAAATGATCAACGATTTTCGAATTATTTTTAATTATATCTAAAACTTCATCATTCAACTCTGTTATTTCAATAGAAGATATACGAATACGCTTCAAATTTTCAATCTTAACAATCTCTTTTAATAAAGATGCAAAATCAGTATTGATATCACGTCCATAATTACCAGTATGAATTCCTGTTAAAACAATTTCTTTAAAACCATTATTAACTAAATTATTAATTTCATCTAAACAAGTTTGAAAATCTTTACTACGACATTTACCACGGACATAAGGGATGATGCAATAACTACAATAGTTTTCACAACCATCTTGAATTTTAACAAAAGCTCTAGTTCTAGATAAATACTTATCGAGATACATATCATCAAAACTTGTTAAATCACTCGTCTTTTTAACGACATTTATTTTTTCTTTATTTTTAAAATATTCTTCTAGTAAAGACACGATTTTATTTTTGTCTTTATTCCCAATAGCGATATCAATATCTTCTAGTTGATCTTGTTTTTCTTTTTGAATGAAACATCCCATCGCAACAATACAAGCATCTTTATTACGTCTTCTAGCTTGTCTTATCATTTTACGACTCTTACTATCACTATTATTAGTAACGGTACAAGTATTAATGATATAAATATCACAAATATCATTAAAATCGCCTATTTCATAACCATTTTCTTTAAGAATTTTTATAACATATTCACTCTCATAAGTATTAACCTTACACCCTAGAGTATATATACCAACTTTCATATAACACTCCCCCAAAAGAAAAAAACTACATTGTATTATAGCATTTTTCTTTTAATTAGTCTAAATTTTTTTGTAGTTCTTTCAAGGCTTTTAAGAATTCATTTGTCTTCTTAACTTCATCATTTAATTTATCTAAATCAGCTGTCTGTTCTAATTCGATATTGTCTTCTTTTTCACTAAGACCAAAGATTGGCGAAATAAATGGTGAAGATTTAAATTTCTTTTCATCAGTTATTGGTGGTAAATCTTCCATTTTCTTAATATCAGCTTGTTCTAAAATAACTTCTTTTTCACTCTTCTTATCTTTCTTATCAATGGTATTAAAGTCATCCAACTTAATTGTTTCCATTTCACGTGTATTGTATAAATCTTCTAATTCTTTAAGACTTATTGGTTCATTGCCCTCATCTTGATAAGCACTTTGAATAACTTCATTACTATCGTATAAATCATCACTAATTTTATTAAATTCATCAACACTAATAATTGCTTTTGCTTCCTGTTCATCTTCATGATGATTAATTTGATCATCAATACTCATTGCTAAAATTTCATTTAAGTCTTCTTGAACAGCATTAACTTTAGAAAGATTAGTCTCTTCTAACTCTTCTTTTTCAATTTCTTCATTGATAGCACTAGCAATATCTGAAACTTCAGTTGCTGGTGGAGTTGCTTTCACTTCAACTACTTCCGGTTTTTCTTCTTTTTCTTCTATTTTTTCTACTTCTTCTTGTTTTTTCTCTTCTTCTTGACGAATTAGTTCTTCTTTCAATTTAGCAAGTTCTATCTTAGCTTTAGTTTTTTCTAATTCTTCATCTTCTTCAACATATTTTATTTCTTCAACATGATTAGTGTTAGTTGTTATATTAGTCGTAGCACTTGTTACCGGTTCCACTAAATTATCATTTATCTCTTCAACATTATCATCAAGTTCTTTTGAAACATCATCTATTTCTCTATTAAGATGTTGTCTTTTTTTATTAGCAAAATCAATAATAGCAATTAAAATAACTAAAATAAAGATTATTCCTATTAAAATAAAGATAATCATTGTATCAGTTGATGTCGTCATAGACTCACCTCATTGTTATATAATTAATAATACTTAAAGCATACAAAGATGCTGTCTCTGTTCGAAGAACTCTTTTGCCAAGAGAAGTTGGAACATAACCATTATCGATTAATGTTTGTTCTTCTTCTTTTTCAAAGCCGCCTTCGGGACCTATTACAATTACTATTCTAGCACCATTTAAGTCTTTTGATAAGACCTTTTTAATGTCATTTGACAACTCGTTAACGGTACATAATATTTTTATGTCATAATCTTCTTTGACTAAATCTTCGATATTACAAATATTGGAAACAGTTGGTATTACTACTCTTTTTGATTGTTCACTAGCTTCTTTTAAAATCTTGTTCCAGCGCTCAATCTTTTTCGTTTCTTTACTATCAAGTTTGACAATACTACGTTTAGTATTAAGAGGAATGATTTTACTAACTCCTAGTTCACAACACTTTTGAAGGATGAAATCCATCTTTTGTTCTTTGACTAAACTCTGAACAATAGTTACTTGACAGTCTAATTCACTATCTTGCTTTACTTCTTCAACTTTTCTAACTGTAACAATATTATTATCACTATTAATGATTTTACAAATATATAATTTTTGTTTAGATACTACTTCAACTAAATCATCTTTTTTAAGACGCATTACTTTTAGAATATGACAAGAATCATCCCTACTCAAAGAAAAAGTACCACTATCTTCTTCTGTAAAATATCTTTGCATAAAATCAATCCTTTACATAATTATAAATTTCTAATACGGTTTTATTAAAGTCTTCATAATTAGTATTAAACCATTTAACATCCATTTGATTATTGAAAAAAGTATATTGTCTTTTAGCATAACGACGTGATGATTTCTTAATGTTTTCTTTAGCTTCTTCTAGTGTTACTTTCCCATCAAAGTATTGATATAATTCTTTATAACCAATACCGGTATTGATAGCTTTACTATGAATTTTTCGATCATATAAATTTTTTACTTCTTCTAATAATCCATTTTCAAACATTTCATCAACGCGCTTATTAATTATTTCATAGAGATGTTCACGATCAGTTGTTAAACCAATGGTATAAAAATCATATAGTTTTATATTGCCGTTTTTATCAAAATGACCATCGTTTTCTAATTTTTCTAAAGCTCTTTCTAATCTTTGACGATTATTTAAATGAATGTCCACACTAGCATCTTTTTCTCTTATGGCCGTAAGTAGTTCTAGATTACTCATATCTTTATAATTATGATGCTTAGTCTCTGTTTCAAAACGATAATCATATAAAGCGGCTTTTACATAGAGACCAGTTCCTCCAACAATAATGACATTTTTACCTCTTTTTTCTATCTCTTCTATTTTTTTTCGACAATCTCTTTGGTAGTCGTATACCGTATATAATTCATTGGGTTCAACAATATCTAATAGATGGTGCTTAACACCTTCTTTTTCTTCTTCTGTTACTTTGGCCGTTCCAATATTCAACTCTTTATAGACTTGCATGGAATCACAATTAATTATTTCGGCATTTATCTTTTTAGCAAGTTCAACACTAAGTTTTGTTTTACCAACACCAGTTGGACCAACTATGACGACTATCATTTCCATCAACCTCTTAGGAATATCTTAACATATTATTTTTAAAATATAAATTAAAACATAATAAAAATGTATCTATTAAATAATCTTAAAATAATTACTAATAGATGCATTTTTTAATTAAACATTCTTAATATTTCGTCTTTTGAAAACAATAAAGGTCGTAACTATCATTATTAACCAATAAACAATACAAACGATTATTGAATGTGATAAGGTTATTCCTAAATATGGTGATTTACCACCAAAGAGATATGGTGTAAAATCCCAGTTTAAAGTAACAAATAATTTTAAAATATTTATTTCATAAGATACAGCAAGAGCATTAATTACATCACCTGCCAAACTTCCAATAATTGTCAATGTATTAGCAAGCGAAGTACTTACAAATATGGTACTTAGAGAGAATGCTAAAGTTGTTAGTAAAATAAATTGTGGTAGAACGGCTATAGTCGTATATAAGAAATACTTAAAGATATTCATTTCCATAACCATCTTCGTACTAAAATTATAAACTATTTTAGGAATAGTTAAAGTATCATAACCGAAGAAAATTCCCCCAATTATTAACTGAGCAATTAGAATAAAGACAATCGCAAAGACAATCATCAAAAGAGATGTAATATATTTACTAAGTAAAATCTTTGTTCTTGAATATGGTTTTACTAGTAATAATTTAATTGTTCCCTTTGAGAACTCTTCACTGACAATACTTCCTGATACAATTATGATAATGATTAAAATCATCAAGAAATATTCATTATAAAAGTTTTCTATAATACCATTATTAGAATTTGAAGAATAATCTTTTATGTTATTTTCAAAACGATATATAATCTCTTTATTTTCGGCTTCTGCTCTTTCTAATTCTTCTTTAGCATCATCATCTAATTTATCATTTCCCTCTTGTCCAAGAATATAAGAACGATTGGCAACATAAGTATTGATATATTGATTTCTATTATTATTAGAAAAGTCAACATTATATTTAAGACGTAAATCTATTCCTTCAATTTGCGAAGTTAGGTATGCCGTGTCTTGATTATTTTTCAAACTCTCTTCAAGTTCTTCCTTCTCTTCTTTAACATAATCTTGCCAAGACATCTTTTTTAGCTTTTCTTCAAATGACTCTTTTTCCTTTTTGGCTTTTTCATATTCTTCTTCATCCTTACTATACTTTACTTCATAAGAAACAATTCTATAATAAATATTGTAAAGTTCATTATAATAATTACTATTATTATATGGACTAAGAGCATATCTTTGCCAAGAACCTTTTTCAAAACTATTAAAATATTCGCTAATCAAAGAATCAGTCTTAGTACTTATATATTCATCTGATTTAATATTTCCTTCTTCTTCTAATTCAGTTAAATAAGCAGTATCAACATATGAAATAAATTTATCAGTATTATCATCATTTAATAGATTTAAATTATAAATAAAATTAGTTAAAAAGACAAAAGCGGTTACAACTAATAAAGATATATAAATACCTTTTTTATGAAAAATTTTATATAGTTCATTACGAATTAAATTAATCAATTGTATTACCTCCTGTCTTTTTCATAAATACTTCTTCCAAAGAAACAGTTTTAGGATAAATGGCATAAATATCAATCTTTTTATTAAGAAGTTTAGAAATTACTTCGGTTACTTCTTCTTTTTTTATTTGAATTTCAAAATTACATTCGTTTAAAATATTGATATTTTTAAACACTTTATCTAATTTATCCGTTGAACTAACATAGAAGTGATAGAAAGAATTACTCATTTTCTTTTTCAATTCTTTAATATTATTTTGTTCAATTATTTCGCCACTTTGAATAATACAAACTTTGTTACAAAAACTTTCAAGTTCCATTAAGTTATGACTAGATATTAAAATACCCATTTTTTCGGCTTTAGCTAACTTCTTTAAAAGATTTCGTAAATCAACTATTCCTTCAGGATCTAGTCCATTAGTTGGTTCATCTAAAATTAATAGATTAGGTTTATGAAGAATGGCTTGAGCAATTCCAAGGCGTTGACGCATTCCTAAAGAATACTTACTGACTTTATCATCAATGCGTTTTTCTAAACCAACTATTTTTATTACTTCATCTATTCTTTCCTTAGTAATATTTTTATAGAGATGTCTTACTAATTCAAGATTTTTACGACCAGATAAGTACATGTACATATCAGGATTTTCAACGATTGTTCCAACACGTTCAATAGCTTTGACAAAGTCTTTTTCAATATCAAAGGAATTAATTGATACCGTACCTTCATCGATTCTTTGTAAGCCCAATATCAATTTAATTGTTGTTGTCTTACCAGCACCATTTGGTCCAATAAAACCTAAGATATCGCCTTCTTCAATAGAAAAACTGACATCTTTAATAACTTTTTTCTTGCCGAAACTCTTTTTTAAATTTTTACATTCTAGTATTTTCATATCATTTCTCCATACTTCTCATAAATAATTTTTCCAATTCATATTTAGAAAAGGTAATAATTGTTGGGCGACCATGTGGACAAGTAAATGGATTTTCGGTTTCACGTAAACGATCCAATAAATCTTCCATGGCGGCAAACTCGATGTGGTCATTAGCTTTAATACTCATCTTACAAGCAAGAGTTATCGCGATTTTTTCTGTAAACTTATAAGAATCAAAATCTTTTTCGGAAATGACGACATCAATCATCTTACGAATAGCTTCTTCTAAAGCATAATCAGGTAACCAATAAGGATGACTTCTAACCAAAATAGTATTTAGTCCAAACTCCTCTACTTCAAAACCTAAAGCAAGCAACTTATCCATTTTTTCTTTGAGAATTAAGTAATCGTTATTAGATAATTCAATTTTTAAAGGAACGAGTAAATCTTGCTTATAATTATCGTGACTTCCCATTTTCTTTAAATATTTTTCATAATTGATTCGCTCTGCCGCCGCATGTTGATCGATTAAGAACATACCATCTTCATTTTCCGCAACAATATAAGTTCCAAATACTAAACCGACGGGATACATCTTTTTAATGCGGTCCTTACCATATAATTTTTCTTCTTCATTAGGATTATATAAAGGAACCTCTTCTTCTTTAATATCTAAGTCCAGTTGCATCTCTTCCAGTTCACTATAATTATTATTCTTATCTTCCTCTTTTTCCTCATCTTTTTTCGAAAGTTTAGCAATCAATTCTGAAAAGTCCTTCTTTTCTTCTTTTAGTTTTTGTTCAACTGTAGGAATTAAAGTTTTAGTACTTAATTTTTCTGTAATTAAATTATTTAATAATTCTTTTAAACTATCCATTTTAGAAAACTTAATATCCATTTTAGTAGGATGAATATTAATGTCAATCAAAATGGGATCCACTTCAATGTTTAAAACGACAATAGGAAACTTTGATACGGGTATATAAGTGTGATAAGCATCCGTTATGACACGATTCAAATCATTATTATGAATTAAACGATTGTTGACAAAAGTAGTTATTGAACTACGATTAGACCTAGCTTTTTCAGGATAAGAAATATAGCCTGTAACTTTATAATCATCATTACTACCATCAATCATTATCATTTTTTTAGCAACATCAACACCATAAATACGCGAAATAACTTTTAATAAATTACCACTACCATCAGTATATAAAAGAGACTTATCATTATTTATTAAATCAAAACGAATATTAGGATAAGATAAAGCCATTTTATCAACGTACTCAGTGATATTGGCTAATTCAACATATAAGTTTTTTAAGTATTTTAAGCGTACTGGCGTATTGTAAAAAAGATTTTTGACGTCTATTTTAGTTCCTTTGGGACAATCAATTTCCTTTGCACTTTCAATAACTCCACCATTAATGACAACTTCCGTTCCTACTTTGCCATTACTAGTCGTAAGAATAGTATTACTTACGGAAGCAATGGAAGGAAGAGCTTCACCACGGAAACCTAAACTCTCAATATTAAACAAATCATCAATATTTTTTAACTTACTCGTTGCATGTCTAGAAAAACATAAAACGGCATCTTCATCATCCATTCCGATACCGTCATCAGTTACTGTAATTTCTTTTACACCACTATCAACGAGTTCAATTTTAATGGATGTTGCCTTAGCATCAATCGCATTCTCAACTAATTCTTTAACGACACTCATCGTTTTTTCAACGACTTCTCCAGCAGCAATTTTGTTGGCTAAGTCTTCATCCATTATTGAAACTCTACTCATTATATCACTCTCTTATTCTGTTGTTTGTTCAATTTCTTCAAAAGAACCATCATTAGGATCAACTAGATATACTGTTTTAGTATTATCTTCTGTATTAGTAACAGTTACAATATACATATTGTCGTTTCTAACTTCCGCAACAAAAGCATAATTATCACTATTAAAAATATCTTTAACGGCATCAATAGCATCTTGTTTTGAGAATCCATATTCCTTTTCAACTGTCTCTTCAGTTGGTTTAACTTGTTCTGGTTTCTCAGTTTTTTCTTTATCATTATTATTTATTACCAAAACAATGACAACAATTATGGCAACTACTAAAACAATAACTCCAATAATACTAGCAATTAATAATTTACGATTCTTCTTCAATTTTTCAATCATTTTATCACTCCTTTAATATTCTACTAAAATCATTATAACAAAATTAAATGATATTTTAAAGATTTTTTAAATAGTTATATAAATTATTAGCAATATCTTTATTTAATACTTCTTCTAAATCACTTAGAGTTGCTTCTTTTAATTTTTTTAAGGAACCAAATTTACGAAGTAATTCTTTTTTTCTTTTTTCACCGATACCATCAACCATGTCTAATAAACTTGATAAAGCTCCTTTACTCTTAATTTGACGATGATAACTAATCGCATAGTTATGAACTTCTTCTTGGATTTTACTCAAGAAAATGAAGAGGTTACTATGGCGATCAAGAGGTATTTCTTTTAAGTTTTCATCGATTAAAGAACTAGTGCGGTGTTTATCATCTTTCTTTAAACCAATTATCTTTATGTCGAGTTTTAAACTATCAATTATTTCTTTACAAACATTGACTTGATTTTCACCACCATCGACAACAATCAAATCACATTTTTCTTCTTCACCCATCAAGACACGATAATAACGGCGATATAAAACTTCACGCATCGCTCCTAAATCATCTTTGACATTAACATCTATTTTAAATTTACGATATAAATCTTTATTTGGGAGAAAATCATCAAAGACAACCATTCCGCCAACGTAGAACGT
>CANQWJ010000020.1 GCA_947627525.1 uncultured Bacilli bacterium | reverse complement strand
AAGTATTCTGGCATTAAGTTAAAGGCAATGTCCGTATATTCTAACTTGTTCTTAATACGGGAAATACCACTGACGATTGTTAAAGGATGATCAAAGGCTAAATGATCATTTTTCTTAACCGTATATTTATAACGATCAGTCGTTAATTCTTTTAATGTTTTCTTAACGACGATATCAAAATTTTCTTCTCCATTATCAAGATTTACTTTTATCTCTTTTTCATTTTCTTCTATTTTCATGTTGAACCAAGACGCATTTTCATATAGCGTATCATCAAGACGATTTTTATCGACAAGTGCGACATAAGAAATACTGATAATACGCATTCTTGGATCACGGTCAAGAGCATCAAAAGTATATAGTTGTTCCAAATAAATATTTTTTAAATTAGTCTCACGGGCAAGGATTCTTTTGGCGGCTTCTTCACTCGTTTCATCAATACCAATGAATCCTCCTGGAAGACACCATTTATCTTTAAAAGGATAACGATTTCTCTTTACTAATAAAACACTAAAATGTTTATTATTTAGTTTACGATAATTTTCTTGTTTTGAAGAAGATACACTAAAAATAGCAATATCGGTCGTTGCGGATAGTTTTTCAAAACGGGATGAATCATAATGCTTTAAAAACTCTTCTTCACTCTTATATTCTTTTTCCATAAATTTCACCTCTTATTAACGACTTGATTATAACATAGATAAGTTTTTCGTGCAATAAACTAGATAATTGAAAGAAGCATATCAATAATTTTTTTAATGACTAATTCTTTATTCTCTTGACGGGATTTTTTGGTTGCTTCGACTTTGGCATTATAGTATTTATCATTATCGCGATCATAGATGGAAATAAAGACCACATTATCTTCACCAAAAGGATTATTTTTATCGACACGATTTAGTTTACCAGTTATTCCAACACCATAATTACTATCAGCAAACTTAGTAATAGCTTTACTCATTTCATCAGCGGTTTCCATGCTATAAACACTATATTTAGCAATTACTTTTGCACTGACACCCATTTTAATTTTATATTCGTTACAATAAGTTACAGCACTGAAATGTAATACTTCGCTTGCTCCTTCAATACTTGTGATGGCATTAGCTACTCCACCACCTGTACAAGACTCCATCGTCGCAATTGTTTTTTTCTTTTCTGTTAGTTTTTCAATTATTCTTTTCATCTTTTTTCTCCTTTACTTTTTCCTTATTAAAATAGTAAGACTCTAATAAATCATACATGTAGTTGCGCAAATAAGGTTTAACGCCTTCTTTTAAGTTTTCTGGTATACCATAATATGCTTCTGATAGAGACCCTACAATGGCCGCAATCGTATCGGTATCACCACCAATAGAAAGAGCGTTTCTTAGTCCATCTTCAAAACTATTCGATGTAAAGAAAACGAATAATGCTTCAGGAACGGATTCACTTGCCTTAGCTGAAAAAGTATAATTTCTTTGTAAATCTTCTATAGAAAAATCTAATTTATAATAATTTTCTTCAACGTACTTTTGAACATCACTTTTGGACATTCCTTGGCGAAGAAGGAAAATACTTGTAGAAACGGCTTCTGCACTTTTTAAAGCTTCGGAATTGTTATGGGAAGGAACAGTCGCAAGATAAGTATTTTTCTTAACTTCTTCCAAAGTATCAAACAAGAAACCAACAGCACTTATACGCATAGCTCCACCATTCGCATAGCTAATTCCTTCATTCTCTTTTTTGAGCCAATCGACAAATCCCTTACCGAAACGACTTCGTCCATATTTGTCTAATCCTAGATGCAATTCCCTTAAACCATAGTAACGCAAATACTTTTCGTAGTCACAATGACCATTGACAATGGCATCATATAAAGCACAAGTCAAAATAGAATCATCAGTAACAGAACATTCCTTTGTAAATAGTGGTGTCTCAGGATCAAGAATTTTTATTCTTTCTTCATAAGAACGTTTACTCTTTTTTCTCTTTTCTTCAATCTCTAAAATTTCATAGAATGATCCAACAACATCACCTATTATCGCACCCAACATATTTTCACCTCATTCACTTTTTTTAATTAACTCTTCATATATTGATTTTAAAACTTTCTTACGATTTTTTCCAGTATCATAGTACTTAATACCATACTTTTCACACTCTTTAGCTATTTTATAACTAAAATCAATATTTCTTTTAATCAGTCTTTTCAATTCATCATCATTAAAGTTACTATACCAATAATTATCATTATACTTTTTCATATAACTTAGTTCTTCTTCAATAGAAATATCACGATAACCCAAATATATAACAATGGTATTAGATAAATTAATATACTTTAAGTCTTGAGGATATAATGGACAAATATCAAATAAATAAAAGTTTTTATCACGATTAGTATCCAAACTATCATCATTAATAATATAATTGATAAACTTAGCCATCTTGGGACTAACTTTTTGCCAATCATGGGAATCTTCATCAGTAAATATTTCATAGATAGCGCGCTTTAAAGAATCCATTTTATAATAAGTAAAGCCCTTTTTTTGAAGCATTAATGATAGTGTTGTCTTTCCTGAACGTGATGCCCCAGCAATAATGATGTTCTTAGTCATTTTTATATTCCATTAAGATATCTTCATTATCTACCCAACTACCATTTAAATTACCATTAGGGTGAAAAACCAATTCATAAACGACATCAGGATGACGTTTTTTCTCTTCGTATAATACTTTTAAATCAGCTGATTCACTACATACGACAACTTTATTATAATTATATATTTCAACATAATAGTAATATCCTAAAATGTTCTTAAATGGTATGAAGCGCTTATCTTTATCAACTTCTTCCCAAATATCATTTAAATCGACTTCATTCTTCATACAATAATGCATTTTTTCAACATTACACATCTTCTCTAAATCATAATCCATCAATTGACGAAAGATAATGTTATCAACACCTATCTTTTCATAAAACTCAATGTATTTAGCCATACCTTCAACATCATGAATTCCATCTTTTAAAAGAAGACAACTAAGTCTTGGACGTAAGCCCTTCTTTAAAGCATAAGGAATTATTTTAGCTAAATCTTCATTACTACAATACCCTTGTTTATAACACATTATTTTTTTATTTATATCTTCATCATAATGTGTTTTAGATATATTTAAATGATCAAAATGATTATCAATTAAATGATCAAGCATCGTTTTACCATTGACTTTATCAAAGAGACCACTACCATTAGTAGTAATTGTTCTTTTACGAATATGATGTTTTTCTAACAATTCAAGAATTCTTGGTAAGCGTGGCGATTTAGTTGGTTCTCCTCCGGTTATGGAAACACTTAAATTTAATGGTTCTAGTTTTTCTAAAACTTCATCTAATCGCTCATAGTAAGCATCATCATCTTCGATTCGTTCTTTTTCATACAATTTATTACGATTCTCATAACGAAGTTGCGCTACACAAAACTTACAATCAGCATTACAATAGTCATCGACAAAGATACTTAAATTGCAGTTTTTATAAACTTCCTTATCTTTACCATCAAATTTAAATGGTACTAGTTCTTTCTCATAAATATCAAAATTTTTTTGACGTGCTAAACGGTTTCTTTTAAAATCACTCATTTTTTACCTTCTTTCTAAAACGATATTATTTTCTTTATTCCACCCACCATCTAAGTTGCCATCAGAATAAAAGACAAACTCACGAATGACGTCTTTTAAAGCCTCACTTCTCTTTTCTAAATAGCATTTTACAAGTTTTTCTTTATAGCGATAGACTTTGACAGTGTAGTACATTCCTTCCATCTTTCTTAAGAAAATAAAGTCTTTATTTTTTTCAATCTCTTTAAAAATGTCTTCTATCTTTACCATTCTTTTTTGATATTGATAGTCTTGAAGAGGAATTAACTCACGAAACATTACCGTATTGATTCCTCTTTTTTCATAAAAATCAATAAACTTTAAAATTTCATCTAAGTTATCGACTCCACCCTTTTGTAAATTGCAAGATAGACGCATGTCCATACCATTGACTTTGCCATAATTAAATATTTTTTGTAAGGCAACATTTTTTTGCTTGATATGCATCAGTTTTTCGTTTTCTACATCACTTGTTACCATGCGACTGACATTGATATTATTAACAATTCCATTATCAAGTAAATAATTAATTACCATCTTACCTTCATATCGATCTAATAATCCTGTTCCATTAGTAGCAAAAGTACGACTTTTAAAACCTTTTTGATGTAATAGTTGCATAACTTTAATTAGGCGCTTACTCTTAGTTGGTTCACCACCCGTAATCGTTATTGGTACTTTTTCATCTTTAAAAGCGTCTAATACTCTTTCAAGATTTTTAAAGTAATCTTCATCTGCTATTTCTTTACTATTACAAAAACGTTTTTCATAATTATTCATACAAAACCAACAAGAAGCATTACATTTTTTAGTAATATATACAGACATTTGTGCATTACTGTAATACTTATATTTTTGACCAGATAATTCTATCTCTTTTATTTCATAACATTCAACATTATTAGTTTCTTTCTTCATGTCATCAATGGGTGTAAATTTAATGGTATTCATTATGACAATTCCTTTTCATAATCACTTCTAGCAATTAAATCTTTACCAAAACATTTGCCATCACAAGAATAAATAAACCAATCATCGATGTTTTGAACTATTATAGGTTTTTCATATTCATCTTGATCTTCAAATTTTCCATAGCTTTGAAGAAAGAAAATATTGGAATGACTAGTAAGGCTCTTTTCTTCAAGTAAATCTTTTAACCAATTATCTTCATGACGGAGACGAACATTGAAAACGATGTCAACACCATCAATAAATTCAACATCATAATAGTAATTCAATGCTTTATCAAGGGAAGTTTTATCTAGACGATACAACCAATAATTAATACTCATTTTAATAAGAATAGGAATTTTATAATTTTTATGAAAGTCAACCAAGCGTGGTAAATGTTCATCTAATAAGATACCATTAGTTAAAATAATAATCTTTTTACATCTTTTAGTACTTCTAGCATATTCCATAAATAAGTACATATCATTATGCATTAATGGTTCGCCACCTTCTAGTTGTAGTTCAAAATCTTCATTTTTAGAGTCAATTATCTCTTTAAACTCTTCAAAACTGATGAACCGATTTTTACTAGAATCACTCCACATACAACAGAACTCACAATTGGCATTACACTTATTAGTTAAATTAATATATTGTCTTATCATAAATTACTCCTCATACAAATTATTTTTAATGATATAAGCAAGAACTCTTTCGTCAATAAATTCTTTAGCTTGTTCATAATTTTTTTCTCTCAAAAGCTTTCTTACATTTGTTGAAGATAAATTCCTTACATCTAAATCAACAATTTTAATATGATCTTGATAACTCTGATATTTCTCTAATAGTTTAAATATGTCATCTTCTCTTGGAACTACAAGTAAATAGAAATTAGATAAGATTTTTTGATATTCTTTCCAAGTATCTAATTCTTTTAAATTATCACTGCCACAAATAAAATATATTTCATCATTAGGATATTTTTTTTGAAAATGTTCTAAAGTTTGATAAGTATAAGTAAGTCGTCCAAACTCATATTTAGATACTTCCAAACGCTCATCACCATTTATCATTATCTTTAATAATTCATACCTTTGTAAGTTATCTATTAATCCTTTTTTAGGATAATAATTACTGGTTGGTACAAAAATTACTCTATCTAGTAATTTTCTATCTAATAACTGTTTAGCCATTTGTTCATGATCATGATGTGGGGGATTAAAACTACCACCAAAAATTCCTATTTTCATCAAATCAATCCTTTCTTTAATTAATATCCCATCTAAATTATGAATTAAACTTTTAACTATTTAAACTACCTAAAGTCTTTTGTAGAGCTTTACTCTTTTCTTTATGATGACTAATATCTAGAGAAACACCGCAAAAGTATGGTTTGGAAATTAATTGTTCCCCCATTCCATAACCGACAAAGTTAGTATCAAGACCTTTTATATATTGAAGAGAATCTAAATCATAACCTGTTTTTTCAAGTAGTGTTGTAAAAATTTCTGTTAGTCTTTTTTCGCTAACTTCTTCAACAGCGGTATTTTTCATACCTAGAAGTGTTACTTCTTCTATCAAAGTAATAGTAACAATCGTATCTTCGGCACTTCCACCTTTGCCATCACTAACGTATCCCTTTTTAAAACTAATATTGCTTTTAACATTACGTCGTTCATATTGACGATAATATTCTTCAAGCATTTTATTTATTTCATTTGGTTCATATTTTATTTTCATAATAACGAATCCTTTCTATTTGACAATATTTATATTAATAAGGAATAAATCCAACTTCATTATTACCATGATTAATAAAACTATTAGATGGTCGTTTTCCCAATTTTTTTTGAAATGAACCTTGACTAGCAGTTATAGATGTATCAGATACAGTATCTTCTTGAGAGTGATAGTTTGGTCTATTATTATTTACTTTGCGTTCAACTGTTAAAGTAATACCATTGAAATAAGGTATCTTAACTTCATGTTCCGCCATTCCATAACCTTCCCATCTTTTCTCTAAGCCAGAGTCATAACATAACCCTTTAAAACTATAATCAGTATTTTCAAATAGTTTATCAAATATCAAAGTTAATTGATCTTTATCAATTGTTTCTTCTGATGTTGTTGTAATTCCCAATAAAGATATCTTTTCAGATGTAGTAATATCAACAACAGCGCCTTCTTCTTCAAAAATGCCATAACCAGCACCAACAAGTTCTTTACTAACTTTGATTGATACTGTTACATCTCTTCCCTCATATTGTTGGTAATACTTTTTAATTAAAGTTTTAATGTCCTCTTGTTTATATTTTATTTCCATTTTATCCCTCCTGTTAATAACATTATATTAAAAACAGATAAAAATGTCAATACTCTTTTTAACATTTTGTTAAAAACTTATAAACTAATAAAAAAAGTAAGTTTTTTTACTTACTAATTAAAATATTTTATTAGTTTTCTTTTTTGTTGAAAAAGAACTGGCTCAATAAAGAACCTTTTTTCTTAACAGGTGATTGTACTTCTTCAGCAACTTCTCTTTTAGGTACATTTTGAAGTAAATTGCCATTCAAATATTCGTAAAATGATTCTATGCTCGGAGCATAATAATGGTGGTATTGAATTGCATAAACTATACGAGATATTTCATTTTTATCCATTTCATCAAATTCTTCTTTATATAGATGCATCATGCGTTCAAAGACGTCATCTGGTTTTTCAATTAAATCTATTGTTCCTTTTGGAAAGGCAATAACTTTACCATTTCTTTTTTCCTTCAAATCATCACTTTGTAACTTTGTAAGTACTTCTTGATGACTTATTGTTTTTTTGTCGACAAGTTTCAAACAATAATTCATACTGTCAACTTCCCTTAAATAATTAATTTTATTATCTAATTCACGATATGTATCACTATCAAAAACAATATTCATGCAATCTATAAAAAAGTCTGATTGGTCGCCATCACTTCTAAAAGAATCAATATCTAAAGTTGAAATCTTTTTACCTATTTCTTCCAATATAGATTTGTTTGTAATTCTTTTTGACAACATATCATTAATATAAGAAAAGCGATTACCAAAAGTTAATATTGGTGCATAAACAAAAGATGTTTCACCAAGCCTTGATATAACTTCATTCATAATGTAAAAAATTTCTTGGTTACTTGCCCCAATTTCTTTACCATCACTTTTAATTTTTGTGAGTTTTTCATCAATATCAGCAATTAATTCAAAATCTATTGAATTAAGATTATCATAGCTGTTTTCTAAAACAGTCAATAACTTTTTTTGACATGCCGGAATAGTAGAAAAATATTTACTACTAACTAATGCTTTAATGGCTTTCTTAACATTTACATTTGGTAAATTAAGGCAATGTTCTTGGGGGCTATCAAAAATTCCTCCTAAATTTCCTCCTAATGTATGAATAAAGTAATTACTTAAACTGTTACAAACTATGTGACTAGTTTGTGATTGAAAAGATAATAACATAGCATATAGATTAATAAAGTAAGATGTATAATCAACTTCTTTTTCTGAATGATTATACCAACCATTTTTTAATGTTTCAAAAAAAGAACTTTGGGGAGTTAAAAGACGTTTAATGCTTTCAGAAAAGTTGTTACGTAATAAAGTAAGAATACCATCCTCATCTTCTACAAACCTGTCAATCATACCATCAACATACTTTTTTTGAGCTCTAATACTATCATTGCTACTGGAATTAATCTGTTCATAAGTTGTTTTATAAATAAAATCCATAAAGTTTTTAAAGCAATTAAATTCTTCTTCATTTAAAGATCCATGAGCATAGGCAATTAATTCCTGTTTTCTTTTTAATTTTTGATTTCTATCTTCGATATTTGTACTTTGCATAAGTCATCCACCCGAGTACCTAGTATAATATCACAAAACACTTTAAAGAGCAATAAAAAAGACCATTACTGGTCTTTATCTAAATCATTTAACCAAGTATCAACACTAGCATCACTTGGCATTCTCAAGTCGCCTCTTGGAGAAAGACTGATAGTACCTACTTTTACCCCATCAGGAATACAACTACGTTTAAATTGTTGTGAAAAGAAACGTTTTAAGAAGACTCTTAACCATTTACTAATTTCTTCTTCACTATAAGCATCTTTAAATGTTTGATTAGCAATATATCTAATTTTACTAGGACTTGCTCCATAACGAAGGAAGTGATATAAGAAGAAATCGTGTAAGACGTATGGACCAATGGTACTCTCCGTCTTTTGTTTTATTTCACCATTTTTGTCAGGTGGTAATAATTCAGGAGAAATTGGTGTATCTAAAATATCATAAATAGTTTCTTTTTGCCTTTCATTTTCAGTCGTATCAGCAATCCATTTAACTAAATATCTAACAAGCGTTTTAGGGATTGATGTGTTAACAGCATACATGCTCATGTGATCCCCATTATAAGTACACCATCCAAGAGCAAGTTCGGATAAGTCGCCGGTTCCAATTAAGATGCCACCCTCTTTGTTAGCGACATCCATTAAGATTTGTGTTCTTTCACGAGCTTGGGCATTTTCATAAGTAACATCATGATTATTTACATCGTGATCAATGTCTTTGAAGTGTTGTAAAACAGCATCCTTAATACTTATTTCATGAAGCGTTGCGCCATACTCTTTCACAAGATTAACAGCATTATTATAAGTACGATCAGTCGTTCCAAATCCCGGCATAGTTATTGCAATAATATTTGAATTATCAATACCTAATTTTTTGTATGCTGCGACAATTACTAAAAAAGCAAGAGTAGAATCAAGTCCTCCCGAAATACCAATGACTGTTTTTTTCGTTCCAATATGTTTTAGTCTTTTCGCAAGAGCGCAAGATTGAATATTAAAAATTTCTTCACATCGTTCACTACGACGAAGTTCATTTTTAGGAACAAAAGGATATTCAGAATAAGTTCTAACTAAATCAGTTACATTATCTTTAATGGATACCTTTACAATAATATGATCATTATCCAAGACATTTTGATAAGTAGTATTGCGATAACGATTATTTAAAAGACGTTTAATATCAACATCCGTATAAATCATGTTACTTGCGAAATCAAAGCGCTTATTTTCTTTAAGAATTGATCCATCTTCACAAATTAAAGCACTTCCGGAAAAGAGAACATCGGTAGTTGATTCATTGACACCACTTGAAGCATAGACATAGGAAGATATCGTTCTAGCTGATTGGGAAGCGATTAAGTTTTTACGAAATTCATACTTACCAATTATTTCATTACTAGCTGATAGATTAAAAATGACAAGAGCTCCACTTGCGGTATGTCTCGTGCTAGGTGGATTACTACTCCATAAGTCTTCGCAAATTTCAATGGCAAAAGTATAGGCCGCATCTTCTTCATCTTGAAAAAGAAGGTCTGTCGTAACGGGAACAGTTTGCCCTAAAAGTGTAATTTCTTCATTTAAACCAATACCACTTTCAAACCATCTCTTCTCATAAAACTCATTATAGTTAGGAAGATATGACTTAGGAACAAGTCCTAAAATTTTTCCTTTTTGAACTACAGCAGCACAATTGTACAACTTATTCTTAATCTTAATAGGAAGACCAATAATGGATATAATGTCCAAAGTCTCAGTACTTTCCAATATTTTCTTAAGACCTAAAATACACTCTTCTAACAAAACATCTTGAAAGAACAAATCACTACAAGTATACCCCGTTAAAGATAGTTCTGGTGTTGTGACAATTTGTACTTGTTCTAAAGAAGCTTTTTTTATTTGTTCAATTATTTCTAAAGTATTTTTTTGAACATTACCAACTTCTAGAGATGGAACAATAGCACCTACTCTTAAATATCCATATTTTTTAATCATTCTATCATCCTTCTTTTTTTATTTTATTTCCATAACATTTTTAGATTTTGTCAATTGTTTAACATGACCTAATTCATCAAAATAAGGTTTGGCTTTTGAAAGAGCGACAAGTGCATTAGCACTTTCTAGATAACCTTCTTCCTCAAGATATAAAACATCTTTATAAGCACATTTGAAATATCTTATAAACTCTCCTGGATCAGGATTTTTTTCATATCCTTCTTGGCAACCAACAGCAAGAAAAGCAACGTTTTTAGCACCACTAATTCCTTCATCTTGATAATATCTTTTTAGTTCTACTAAGTATTTAGGAACACAACCTACTTCCTCTTGAAGTTCACGAAGGGCTGCAACATAGGGTTCTTCGCCTTTTTCAATGTAACCGGCTGGAAATCCAACTCCTACTGTGTGTTCTGTAAAAACGCGAGGTTCAACCGTCACAATTATTTCATTATTAGTAGTAACAGGTAAAATGATAACAGCTGAACCATCTTGACCATTTTTTTTAATTTGTTCACGAGTTATTGTTTTACCATTATTCAAAGAACAACGATAACGTTCAACGGTAACAAAATTTTTCTTTTGAATTTCATTTACATCTATATATTCTACACCATTTATCACAACAATTCTATCACTATATAACTCTTTTGGCGAAATTAAATGCTTGGATATTGTTTTTAATTCTTCTAAATAACTTTTTAACTCCTCTAACTCATTTTTCATCTTACTTTCTTACTCCCAATTTTTTTTGTTTTTCTTTAACTTCGCCTTTAATCGCATCGATTAATTGATCACGAAGTTCTCCTAATTCGACTGATAAGTCAACAATATATTTATGAGGTTTTTCGACACGGCGAACTTCAGGGTATAAGTGATTCATTTCATTGTTACAGTAACTTACTTTTTCAGGGATAGATAAATCTTGGTATACTAGTTCACCATTTTTAAAGATTGGTACTTGCAACTCACGAACGGTATAATCTCTAAGTTCCATTGTTTGAAGAGGATCTTCATGATTTACTAAAGTGTAAGAGTCAAGTGGAATTACTTCGTCGTATTTAGTTATGACGTCACCTAAAGCATAACCTGTCTTCTTATCATAGAAACGCCAAATCTTTTTAAATCCAGGATTCGTCGTCTTAACCTTATCACCACTAATTTTTAATTTAGGAATAATTTTGCCATCTTCTTCAATAGCACAGTTCTTGTAAACAGCA
>CANQWJ010000019.1 GCA_947627525.1 uncultured Bacilli bacterium | reverse complement strand
TAATAAGTTTAAAATATCACCTCAAAAATGGATTAGAGAGACAAACGCTATTGGAATGATTTCAAAATCTGGTAATAATGGTGGTACTTATGCAAGGAGTGATATCGCATTAGAGTTTGCAAGTTGGCTTTCACCAGAGTTCAAATTATATGTAATTCAAGAATTTCAAAGATTAAAGAAAAACGAAGCATATCAAAATAAAATTGATTGGCATGCTAATAGAGTTTTAGCAAAAGTTAGTTATGTCGTTCATACTGACGCTATTAAAAGTATAATAGTTCCTACTTTAACTGAAAAACAAAAGAAATTTGTTTATGCTGAAGAAGCTGATGTTTTAAATGTTGCTTTATTCGGTATGACAGCTAAAGAATGGAAAGAAAGTAATCCTAACCTAGTAGAATATGGAAATATTAGAGATTACACAGACCTACTTCATTTAGTAATATTAAGTAATTTAGAGAATATAAATGCTGAACTAATTGAAATGGGAATACCACAATCTCAAAGATTAGTTAGACTAAATGATATAGCAAAAAAACAAATGGATTTATTAAGAAAAAATAAATCTCTTAAAAATCTTGAATATATTGAAAATAAAGTTAATGATAAATTATTAATTGAGACAAAGTAAAAGATGATTTTAACATTAATCATCTTTTTTATTCTTATATATAATATAAAATAACATCATACCACATGTGCAAAGAATTAAATCATCGATATCTAAAACTCCAACTTTAAATACATATTGAAATAATTCTATTAATAGTATTATTCCAAATGATAATATAAAATTTATTGAAAACTTTTTAACTTTAAATAATTCAATTAAGAAATATTCTAAAGGCATAAAAACAAGTAGGTTTCCAAATGTATTTATAATAACCTCATATGTTGTTCCATTTTTAAATATATCAATTATAGATTTAAAAGGAACTAAATTATAACTATCAATACTATTATATCTAGCAAATACTACCATATTGAATAATAAAACTACATAATATATAAATACTATTATATGTGAAAGTTTTAACATTTTCTTTTTATCTTCTATTTTTTCAACATAATTATTACTATATATTTTATTACCAATTATTACGAATATAGAAGCAACAACTGTAATTAATAATCTAATAAAATAATTTACTTCTATATTTGGATCATATTCAAATTTTAAATAAAATAAGAATGATAATATTGATAGTATATAAAAGAAAATAGTTAATTTAAATTGAAAATTATATTTGTTTGCTTTAGTTATTTCGTTATATTTAATTAATTGTTCTACATCATTTTTACTTTTACTCTTTTTATTTTCTTCACCATTTAATAGTTCTGATACATCTATATTAAGTTCTTTAGATAGTGGAAGAAGCAAAGATATATCAGGAGTTCCTCTTCCAGTTTCCCATCTTGAAATAGCTTTTTCAGTAACGAATAACTTTTTTGCTAATTCATCTTGAGTAATTCCTAATTCTTTTCTTTTTGTTTTTATAAAATTAGATATTTTATTTAGATCCATTCACATCACCAACCAATTTACATTTATGAGTTTTTAAATAATTATTATACTCTTCTTGTGAAACTTCATTTCGTTCATTGTAAGATATAAATATTATACCATCAATATCTAAAGACTCATAATGTTTACCTATACTATAATGAAAACTGTCAAAAGCCCCTCCTGAATAACAATAGACTTCATAATTATTCTCACAAAAATAATGCATATCATCATGTATGTCATTTCTACCTTTTTCTTCACTTATACCAGTACCATATGCAAACAAATAAGCAAATAATAAGGGCATTGAGAAAGCAACAAAGAATAGTGTAATAAGAATTGATATATTTTTAATAAAATTATTTTCCATAAATCCAATTGCTATTAATATAATCATGTTCGATAAACCAAACAAAAATTGTAAAGCATTCTTTGAAAATATAGACCATATAAAAAAGTAAACCACTATTATTAAACCCTTAAATTTTATTCTTTTTCTAAACTTGATTAAAATAGTTATATTTAAAACTATCAAAGTTATCATGAATATTTGATATAACAATCCACCGATTTTTAAATCTTTTAATACAATATTATAAATAATAAATAATATCATCATTATAAATGCATAATAATCAATTATATTTTTTTTCATAATTACCCCTTAACTAAAATTGTATAAATCATTAGAAGTTAATATATTTTTCATATCTTCATAATCAGTACTATTTAATTCACTTATTTTATCATTATCTATTGAATACATTTTTAAATATAAAATCATAATCATTAAATATATTATCTTTATTATATGTGAACATCCCTTCTTTCTAAATCCATAATATTATAGATATTAAAAGAAATCACCCTATGAATCGTAGGATTAAGTAATATGGTATAATATTTAAGGGAGTTGATTCTTTTGAATAATGAATTAGGATATATAGACAAAGAGCCATTTAAAAAAATTGAAATTAAAGAACAAGACATGATTGTTTTAAACGAAAAAGATGACTATCTAGAAATAAAAGTAAATGGTATTGATAAATATGACTCTTTTGAAATGTTGGCAAGTGGTCCAGGAAAACTTGTTGAATCAAAGCTATATTATGGCATTAATAGTAAATACTATCCAATCACTTTTTTTAATGCTAATATTAAGACAACTAGTTATAGTTCAATAAGTAGTACAACTATAATATCAAAAATGTATGCAATTGGTCGTGAAGCATTAGAGCCAATAAAGCATATAACACCAGAAACAAAAATAAAGAATTTTGATTACTATAATGATAAATTAATATATTACTATTCAGATAATCCAATATCTATTAAAAGAAAAGGTATCAAAGAAGAAATAACAATTAACGCAAAAACAAATAAACCTAAAAAGTTATTTTCATTAAAATATAGTAACGATAATGAAATAAGTGTTTATTTAATACACTCATTTAATCATCGTGGAAATATATATGACTTTTCTATAAAACCAAGCACTTACTTACAAATAAGATTTAAAAAAAGTGTATCTATTAATGATGTTTTACGTATATCATCTAGAATTGATTCAACGCTACACATGTGTATTTTAAATAAAAACAAAAGCTATATTACAACTATTTATGATTGTTCAAAAAGGACATATAACTTTTATAATTATAAACAAAAAAAGTATTCTTCTGAAAAAATACCAACATTTAATATATGTAAAGATAAAATGGAATTAAAAACAATTTTTCAAAAAATATTGTTACTATTCATAAATATAGATTTTGAAAATAGTAACACATATTTACCTTTTATTAATTTTGATAAAGATATTGGTTATTATGAAATGGAATTTTTACAATATTATAAAGTTCTAGAAGTAATTGATTTTGAAAGACAAAAAGCAAAGGGTAAAGAAAAAGATAAATGTTTTTTAAAAAAGTATTTAACAAAATATCCAAAATTAAAAGATTACTTTTTTAAAGATATTGATGTAAATACTCTTGAAAGTGAAATAAGATCTCTTAGAAATTATTATTCACATGATGGCTTTTATGTTGAAAATTTACCTATTCCGACTGACAAGCCAAAGCGGTTTAAAAAGATTACAATACAATGGCTATATGATGTTAAAAGATTAATTAAAATTATTGCTTATAATGAAATATATGATAAAGCAACTGTCACGATTAATGAGTTAGAATTAACAAATTACTTATATTGATTAAAATATATATAAGTGCATACTATTGTTAGTTTGATGATTTTTATATCATCATCACTTGGAAAAAGTTGTGTAATCACTCAACTATCGCTCCATATTGATTCGTTCGAACCATTTCGGTTCGTTTTTTATTGCCACAAAATTACAAAATTAAAAATCTTATAAACAATTATATTTGGTACCAACAAACAAATATTCATAACTTTTAGAATTAAATTATCAATTCTTTTAAAACCTTAAACCAATTAACCATACAAATTATTTAATCTTGTATACATTATAACAGGATAGCATAAATGCTAAAGGAGGGGGATATAAATTGCGTAAAAATAAAATAATAATTCTTATAGCCTTTCTTGGAACTATTATTTTAATGGCAGTTGGTTATTCAACATTTGCTACAGATTTTACTATTAATGGAACTACAGAAATTACTGGTGAGTGGGATGTTAGAATAACAAATATAACAGCCACTCAAGTATCAGATGGCTGTGATGCTGGAACACCAACTTTTACTAAAGATTCTATTAATTTTTCAGCTAAACTTAATAAACCAGGCGATGAAATTGTTTATGAAGTAACCATACAAAACTTAGGAACTATTGATGCCGAATTAGAAACTATAATATTTACTGAAGAAATTGATGGTATTGAAGAAATTAATTATACTACTTCGGAACTTAAGAAAGACTTAAACGCCGGTGATTCAACCACTTTCAATATTATGGTAACCTATGTTAAAGATACCGAGAGTATTCCCAGTGTTAAAACAAAAACGTTAGTTGGAATAATTCAATATGTTCAAAAAGAAAACTCTTAAAAGAAAAAAACTATTTTTTCTTTTAATCCTTTATACGCTGAGTCATATCTTCTTATATACTAATAATTTTTATATTTATTTTCTTAATCCAGTATTTTGGTTATGTTTTTTAATCATTTTTTACCATCAAGATTTAAAGTTATTGAACAAAAAAGAAATTAATATTACTGTAACTATATCTATTATTTTTTTAATACTTTATTTAGTTAGTGGTTTTATTTTAGGCTTTAATAAAAATCCTTACAATCATACATTAATTTATACTTTTAAAAGTTTGTGGAAAGTTATCTTACCTATATGTGGTATTGAAATAGTGCGTTATAAACTTATTAAAAGTAATAAAAGCAATTTTATAATTATGATTTTAATAACTATTATTATTATCATAAGTGAGATTAATTTTAAAGCCTTTTTTCTTTATCATAATATTATTTTTTTCCATTATCTTATTTCTATAATTATACCAATTATTGCTCAAAATATTCTATTTACTTATCTATCTTTAAATACGCATTACAACGTTTCTATTATCATTAGAATTTTTAATGAAGTACCTAAATTTTTTTTACCAATTATTCCTTATAGTAATTGGTTCATTGAAGGTTCTTTTGCTATCATTAAAGTTTTAATTATTTACTATTTGTTTAAATATTTTATTTTTAACAAAAAAAATACACATTGTTTCAAAAACTTGACAACGCTTTATCCTTTAACTATTATTACTTCTATTCTATTAGTATTATTTATGCTTGGAGTATTTAATTATCAACCTATAGCTATTCTATCAAATAGTATGAATCCTATTTTTAGTAGAGGCGACGTTGTCATTTATAAAAGAGAAGAAAATATTTTACCGGGAGATATTATTGTCTTCAAATATAAAAATCAAATTATTGTTCACCGCGTTGTAAGTATAAATGAATATTATATTACCAAAGGAGATGCTAATAATACCATAGATTATATAAAAATTAAAAAAGAAGATATAAAAGGTGTTTATCAATTCCATATAAAATATTTAGGCTATCCTTCTATTTGGTTAAATGAATTTTTTACTAAGGAGAATTAAATATGCAAAAAAAGAGAAAAAAAATAAGAATACTAATCATTTTAAGTATTATTATTATTTTAATAGGAATTCTTTTTTTAGAGGTAATATATTTTAGTAAAAATATTCAAAAGAATAATATATATGAATCAAAAAATAAAACATACTATGAAGTTACTTTAAAACCTAATATTTATTTTTTAAATAATAAAATAGAAGCTAATAATTATTATATTGCAAATTCAATTAAAACTATTGATATTCATTTTAATTACTATTTAAAAAACAAAAAGAAAGAAAATATTAATTATTCTTATGATATTACAGCTACTCTAAAAAGTTATGCTGATAATGGTACTAAATTAATTTGGACTAAAGATTTTAATTTAAAAAATATAAATAATATAAAGCAAAAAGAAATTAATATAAAAGAAAATTATAATTTAGATTATCAATATTATGTCAATTATGTTAAAACTTTTCAAGAATACTATGATATTAAAGTAGAAACTTATTTATATGTTACGCTTAATATTAAAATTGATGACCAAATTAATCCTCATATTATATTAACGATTCCTATTAATGAAAATGTTATAGAAATAACGATGAAAGAAGATAATATTTTTTTAGAAAATAATACACAAGATATTGTTCTTAATGAAATAGTAGTCTTTGATTTTATAGTTATAATTATTATTCTCGTAGTAAGTAAATTTTTATTCAGTAAAAATAATGAAGAGACTATTTTAAAAGAATATAATGATATAATTATAGCTGTTCAAAATGAACCTAATATAAATAGTAATAATATTATATATTTAAATAATTTAAAGGATTTAATGAATATGGCAGTAAATAATAATATGAATATCTTTAATTATCAAAATAATTACTACACTATTATAAATAATACTTATTATGTTTATATTTTAAAAAAAATTATAAAAGATATAGAAAATTGATTTTTATGTTTTTTTAAATTTTAGAAAATATTAAATAAATTTTAAAAACTGATATAATTTATCTAGTATCTTGGTAGTATGATTTTTCGAGTATGAGTAAAGTTATCGCTCCATTTGAAATCAACTTACAGACTTTAAAAGTTTGTAAGTTTTTATTTTAAAGAAAAATTTTGGAAAATGTTACTGTCATTTATATTCCTAACAAGCAATGCATTTATATGGACAACACTCGCAAAATTATTATTTTATTGATATTAAAATAACGAGTTATGCTATAATTAATTATGGAGGTTATAAAGAATGCAAAGAAAACCAATAACTATTGAGAGAATTGATGCTGAGGTCAATGGAGAGTTAAGTTTATTCAAAAAGCCAGAACAGGAAAGAAGTATTAAAATGATAGAAGAAGGCATTCCAAGAGTACCAGTATGTACATATTACAGGAATGTTGGTAATATATTTGAAAATTGTAAATTTGATGTGGACATTTTTTTGAAAAAGTATCCTGAAACTCGTTGTTTGTCTAAAGAAGAAGTAATTACAATTCATTCTTATTGCGAAACTGGAAAAAAATATAATTTTTCTAAGGATACCGTATTAGGAAGTGGAAGATCATCATGTTATAAATGTATTTTTAAAATAGAAGATGGTAGATGGATTGTATGGAAGACTGATGAAAGAAGAGGATTTGATTCTGCTAAAGCATTTGACACTGCTGCTGAAGCATGTCTTTATTTAATATCTTTACAAAAAAATGTTAATGAAAATCAATGTAAAGATTATTTCAGTAATTTGCTAGATAATGGTATGTCACCTGAAGAAATGATAGATTTTAGTCAAAACTTTAATTACACAATTAGTAAACTAAAAATTAAAAAAATAAATAATAATTTTTAATATGTTCATTGGAAAGAGACATAGTTCGTAAATTGTAGTTTTTCCGCTCCAAAAGTAAAAATCGTCGCATTATTAATGCGACGTTTATTTTTTATAATTGAGCAACACATTTGTACTTCCACTGCATAAATATAAGACTAAAAATTAACTATAATAGTAATGGTAAAATTCTAAGTCAAATTGACTAATTAACTCAACTATTAATACGTTTCTTTTCTTCTTTAGCTTTATACTCCTTATTTAAAATTGGTAATAATTCAGGATAAGTATTTGAAATAGAAATAAGTATAGATTTTAAATATTGTTCGTTATTTGGATTGGTAGCTTGCATAATAACCGCATTAGAAAACAGATTGATTAAATCATCTTTTTGATATGGTTCGACATTCAACCCTAATTCAATCATTTTCTGATTAACTTTATCTATTAAATAAGGATGTAATAACACAATTCTTTCAAAAGACTTCTTAGTAATAGGATTATTATCTCTTTGATTTTGTTTAATTTGTTTATCAATTAAATCAGAACTATCCTGTGGTATTTCTTTAGGTTTATTTGGATATATATATAACTTAATTTTACCTTCATTTGCTAATCTTTTAATATTATCATAAACATTTTCAATAAATTCTTCACTTTCAGTATTAACACCAACTTCGGAAACAACTTCGGCGAAACCAGTGTGTATATCTTTAAAGGTTGCATCATCTAAAGTATAAATTGATGAACTATTACTAAACATTGTATTAAATGCTTCAGGTATTCTTTCTACCATTTGCCATGTTTCATCTTTATTATATCTATATAAAGCATAAGTACAATCATCTCCACATCTTCCCGAAAAAATAATTGCTAATTCTTTATATGGTGTAGCATAAACATATTTGCCATGTGTTGATTTATGAGGTTCTAGTCTTTTAATTCCTCTTTCTAAACTCCCATGATATAATTTTCCCATTTTCTAATCCTCATTTCATACTATTAATTTAATTATACTATATTATAATAATTTTTTCATACTCATATTTAAAATTAAAAATGGCAATAATTTATAAATCTTGATAGTATAATTCTTCGGATATAAATAAAGTTATCAATCTAAAAGATAAGTTAAAAAAAACATCAATATTAGCAATGAACCAAAACCTAAAATAAAAGAACTTTAAATATTACAACTATTGTAAAAATATTGAAAACAGTCTAAATCACAAGAAAAGATTAATAACTTTGACAAAAATTCAAATAAAAAAGACAATGCTAGAAATTTAAACTAGTATTGTCTTTCATACTTTCTATAATTAATTTTGGCATATATAAGTTCATATGTTGAAGAGCAAATTTGACCTAGTATTGTGCAGAATGGAGTTGCCAATAGAGAAACTATAATTCTTATAATATATGCAATTATTGTATTAATGGTAGTCTTAACTGGTGACTGTTCAATCTCTAAATAACACATTTTAATGTTTTTAAACGGCGTCATAATAAAATCAGCAATATGAAGTAAGACAAATATACAAACTATAAATCTATTAGGATTATATATTGGGTACATTATAACTCCCATTAATATTACAGAAATAATTAATAAAAATGTAAATTTTATTGCATTTTTAAAATGATAATCATAATCAAACTTATTCTTGACAATGTCTATTTTTGCAACAGTTTTAATAGCGCTAGATATATCCCATTGAATATCAGTTATCAAAGTAGCAAATGTTATAGCACTTATATATTTTTCTCCGAAGGAAAATGAATTACTGAATCCAAACAAGTATATTATAAAAAACATAATATTTATAGAGCAAGACACTGAATCATACTTAAAACAATTCTTTAAATTGAGTTTAAAGTCAACTTTTTTTACATTTTTAACAAACAATACAATATCAAATATTGCTAATATGGACAAAGTGATGACTGAAATTAATATTTGATTTTTTGTAATAAGTGCTATACCAATTAAAATAAAAAAGTTTGTAATGTTGAACAAGAAAGAAATTTTATTTGCCTTTTTATTCAATTCTAAATAGTATAATTTTGTTAAGATTAAATGAAGTATGGTTTGTAATAGTATTTGTAGAATTGAATATATACAAAATATTAAATAAACATCTTTATTCATATTCATAAAACTTATATAATACTCACAATTAAAAGCAATTAATCCAAATAAAAATATACTTATTATAGTGCCATATAAAATACCATTATTTGCACCATTTTCATTCTTGTCTTTAATTGAACTCACGTTAGATCCTACACCGAATATTGAAATAATTATTCCCATGAGGCATTGCATAGGATAAGTTAATGTAAAAACATTTGCCAAGTCTTTATTAATAATTATTCCAATAAAAAGCCAAGTAATTATTGGAGTAAACGATGTCATAAATATATCAAATCCAATTCTCAATATTCGTTTCATTACACTACTCCTTTATTTCTAATATATAGGAATTATACTATATATGGATATATATGACTATATTTTTTTCTATAGTGCTATTACTAAAATTCAAAAAATTGATATAATTTATTCAATTGATTTAATCGATCTTGGGAGTATAACTTTTTCAAATATAATGACGAATCTATTCTAATTTTTATAGTTTGATCTTAACATATACAATCCGTTCGTGTTGATTTTTGTGTTTTACAAAAGAATTAGCAGATAATTAGAAGATTATAACACGATGTTTAAAAATGGAAAGCAACTAAAAATAAAGGTTTGAATTTATTTGTTAACTTTACGTATAATTATAAGTTATTATTTATTTTAAAAAATTTGAATTATGATATAATATTTATAAGAGAAAGAAGGTATATTTATGAATAAGGCAAAATACGAAATATACGTAATGTCAATGATTGAATTAATGATTCATAATAATAGTCAAACCGATTTAGGAAATTATGTTTTTGAATATACACATAGTTTTGATAATGTTGGTGAGGGAGATATGCGTACTGGAGATGCTTGTTTAGCAGTTGCTGTAAGATTAAGAAACAAAACCAGCAATTCAATTGAATGGGGCAATATTTACTATAAGCGATTAATTCCAAATTCAAGTGCATTTTCAATTGAAACAAGAGAAAAATTAGAAAAAATGGTAAGTGAAATAAGAGCAAAGGACGAAGGTGAAATCTTAAACTTTATTTTAAAACCTGAAAGTAAAATTAATAAAAAACCATATTTAAAAAGTGCATTTATAAATCCTGAATTAGCGCCTTTCTTTCAAAATCTTCAGCATTTAGATGGTGATTTTAGTACTGTATCTTTGGGCGGTAAATTACCAAAGGATGTTGTTTCTCACCTCGAAGATACTTTTAATGATACTATAGGTGGAATTCAAAGTTCATCAGGCCAAAGAACTATGAAATAAAAATTTTATAATATTTATAAAAAATAACTTAATAGGAATTAAAAAATTTGTTTGAAAAGTTTGAATACTTGAATATATTTCATCTCTATTTAGAGATGATTTTTTATTTCAATAAAATTCTCAATGGATATTTCAAATATCTATCAAAATTCCTAGGTTGTTAAATATTTTATCATAAATAGATTTATTTTTTTATAGTACTGTTATCATTTTTATACTATGAGTTCAAAAATTCCAACTACAAATTAACTATTTTAACTTAAATAATAGCGTTGTAGATATTTTCAGCAATCTCCCACATAAAATAAAGAACTATCTAATTGAGAGTTCTCTATTTTATAATTGTCAGCATTGTAAATTAAATTAGTAAAAAATAAATATATTATTAAATCAAATCTAAAACTTTTTTAATTAAGGTTAAGGTGCTTATTTTTAACTTTACCTATTTCATTATTAAGAGCATAATCCGAAACAGCTCTAAAATTTTTATCATATGGGTAAGTTTGTTGACCAAATTGAATCCACATAGTTGACCAAGAAGAACCTGTTTTAAGTAATTCTTGAACTCTTGCATCTTTTATTGGATTATCAATCTCTTGTTTTTCAATATCAACGCATCCTTCTTCATCATATAATTTACATTGTAAATCGCATTCCAATTTATCACATTGATAAGCAAATATTGATTCTTTTGTATTATGAGAATCAAATTCTAAAAATAGTTCTTCAATTTTGTCACCATCTAGTAAATCACCTAATATCTTATGTACTGCTTCATGTTCTATTTTTTCCTTTTCTTCTTTTGATATTTGAAATTGTGTTAAATCACCAATTATAGTTTCACCAAGTTCATGAATAGCAAGCATATACACTACTTTCATAATATCTACATCATATTGATACTCTGATTTCATAGCAATAGCTAACATTTGAACTCCAAAAATATGTTCAGCAACACTCTCAATTCTTTCTCTTTGAACATTCCAATTTTTCCAACC
>CANQWJ010000018.1 GCA_947627525.1 uncultured Bacilli bacterium | reverse complement strand
TGAAATAAGTTACCAACTTTAATAGAAAAAGTCTCTTCATATTTATTTAATTTCATAATGTTTTCAATATAATAACGAAAGTGACACTTATTATAATTATTAATAGCGGAATAAGATAATACTAATTTATTATCAATTCTTTTTAGTAAACGTTCTTTTTCAAGACCTGTAAATTTATTATCATAAGTTAAATAATCTATTTTGTAATTACTATAATACTTGTATAAATTATCATCAATAGTTCCAAATTTAATAAAATCATCTAAATATTTAGTAAGTTTCATACTAGCATATTTTTTAGAATAACTAGTATTACTAGATAAATTAATTTTTTCAACTTTAAAACCATTTTCACTTATTAAATTAGATGGATGATATTCATTAGATAAATGACTTAAAGGATAAGACATCTTTAAATTATTAACATTATTAATAAAAGATAAGACTCTATCTTTCTCTATCTTATTTTTTAAAACCGAGTCTTCAATACCTAATAAATTCTTTTCTAAATCACATAAATAGTCTTCATCACTATATAACTTTGGTAATTCGTTTTGATTAAAACCAATCAAAAATACGTAATCATCACTTTGAAAAAGTTTAGCATTCATTTCCATTAAAGATACTTTATGTAAATAATCTTTATCTTTAACCGTACTCTTTTGAAAATCTTTTTTAATTAAAGTATAAATACTTTTAAAAGAATAGTCTAAACCATTATACTTATTAGATATTTTTTGAATTAGAGAAATTATCTTAGAAGAAGATTCATCACCATACTTATCTTTAATATAATTAAAACTATCTAAAATACTTTTACTATCCAATAAATGCTTTAAATATTCTTGAACTATTTTTGTCCCATAAATAGCGTAACCTTTTTCTTCAACAGGAATATTAAAGAAATTAGCTAATTTATAAAGAACATTAGAATATTTATCTGAATAATTGACAATCTTTATTTTATCGATATCAATGCCATTATTTAGTAGTTCACCAATATTACTAAAAATAAACTCCATCTCTTCTTCAATATTCTTTGCTTCATAAACAACATTAGAATTAGCTTCACTTGTATCATCAGAAATTATTTCATAGTCATACTTTGATAAATACTTTTTAAAAATATTATCGACATAAAAATAACCATATACAAAAATCTTTTTATTCTCTAAATATTTAGAAAATAGTTTATCGGTAACTAAAAGATTTTTCTCTAACAATTCTCTTTTCAACTTAACGAGATCATTTAATTTAGCATTACTATAATCTTTATCTTCAATATAATACATATTGGATATCATCGTTTTAATGACATCAGAATCATAACCATATTTATCCATTAAATATAAAATAGTTTTTTCATCATATGAAAAAGTACTTTTCTCAATGAATTCTTCCCGCGTCATATACTTGATATTAAATAGATCTTTATCCCTACTCACTTCTTTTAAAATTAACAACTTTAAAGAAGAAGGAACAATTATCACACTATTACTTTGTAAAAAGTCTAACTTCATATTATCACATCTTTCAAATTATATTTTAACACAAGCAAAAGAAAATACCTATATAGGTATTCATTTTTTTATAATATTACGAACATTTTCAACTTCCGAAAGAGTATTTTTATTTTGTTTAGAACTGTTGTAAAAGTAATCATAACGGAATAAAGTAAAGCCTTGATAATGTGAAAGATTACGAGCATAAATTATTTGTCTTTTCAAGATGTCATTATGTTCCTGCCACTCCTTAAGACCGGAACCGGCATACTTATCTTCTTCACCACTTTTATACAACGCAAGAGCGGGTATTAACTTAATATCATCAACTTTAATCAAATTGTTCCATTCTTCAATTGTTTTGGTGAAAGGACGATTTTCATTTAAAAAACCAAAATAGATTTGCGGCATTATGTAATCAAGGTATCCTTCTTGACTTAAATACTTCTTCGTATCTAAATAATTACTATTATAATTATTGTTGATATTTCCTTCTGGAGCAATGCCAAACAAAACATCTTTTTTCTTTTCCTTAATCGTATCATATACTTTCTTTATCATTGTCGAAGTATTGTTAAGGCGGTAATCAGAAAGGGATAAAGTTCCACCCTTCTTCTGATATTCTTCATAGTTTTCTTTGTCGATATCACCACCAGGAAAAAAGTAATCATCAAAGTGAATTCCATCAATATCATAGTTAGTAACAATTTCATCAATACCCGAAACGATTAAAGATTGAACTTCACTACTGGCGGGATTATAGTATATTCCTTTACCTTCAATAACTTTAATATTATTAGTATTTAAAAACTTATAGGCAGGATGATTCTTTTCTATTTTAAAATCCGTTTGATTAGAAATGCGATAAGGATTGACCCAAGCATGAACTTGAATATCTTTTTGATGGGCTTTATCAATAAAGTATTTTAAAATGTCAAAGGGTAATTCATCATTGGTAACACTCTTACTATTAGGAAAAATTTTCGAAGGATAAATACTATCAGAAAAAGGACGAACGTGTAAGATTAACCAATTAAACCCATCTTTAGACATATTATCAATAACGGTATCAATATTTTTTTTAATGGTTTCTTCATCTTTTCCTTTAATATATCTTTCTAGTTCAATATAAGAAAAATAAAGGGCTTTAACAGGATCTTTAATAGAAGTTTTAGTACTATCATTTATTTCGTTAAATACTGTCGTATCTTGTTCTTTTGTGGCATAACTTTTTCGATCAGCAATAATAAAAAAAGTAGCAATTACAAACATTACTACTACTATTGATAAAATTTTTTTCATATCGTTCACCAGTAAATTATATGCTTACTACTTATCAATTATGAACATACTATCACCAAAAGAGAAGAAACGATATTTTTCTTTAACGGCTTCGGCATACGTTTTTAAAATCATTTCTCTTCCACAAAGAGCGCTTATTAACATTATGAGCGTTGACTTTGGAAGGTGAAAATTAGTTATCAAATTATCAACGATTTTAAATTCATAGCCTGGATAGATAAAAATATCGGTATTTCCAAAACAAGGTTTCATTTCACCAAAACGATTCATAACCGTTTCCAAAGTACGAACAGTCGTCGTTCCAACAGCGACTAATCTATTACCTCTTTTTTTCGTATCATTAATGATATCACAAGTTTCTTGTTCTACTTCATAATACTCACTATGCATGTGATGTTCCAAAATATTTTCAACGTTGACAGGACGAAAAGTACCTAAACCGACGTGAAGTGTAACATAACAAATGTTAATACCCTTGTCTTCTAGTTTTTGCATTAACTCTTTCGTAAAGTGAAGTCCCGCCGTTGGAGCAGCAGCACTACCAAAGTTTTTCGCATATACTGTCTGATAGCGATTTTGATCTTGGAGTTTTTCATGAATATATGGTGGAAGTGGCATCGTTCCAAGTTTATCTAAAATTTCATAAAGAATACCATCATAGATTAACTCGAAAAGACGAATTCCTTCATCGCGACACTCAATACAACGACACTTCAAGAGTCCTTCACCAAAAGAAACAATCGTTCCCACTTTAACACGACGGGCTGGTTTGACCAAAGTCTCCCAGACATTATCGTTAGTATTTTTTAAAAGTAAGACTTCGATGACAGCACCGGTATCTTCCTTCGTTCCAATTAGACGGGCTGGGATTACTTTCGTATCATTTAAAACTAAAGTATCCCCCTTTTCCAAATAATCAATGATATCGTAAAAATGACGATGTTCAATTTCACCCGTATTTTTATTTAAAACGAGTAAACGGGAACTAGAGCGATCCTTTAAAGGCGTTTGGGCAATTAATTCTTCTGGTAAATAATAATCAAAGTCCTCTAAATTCATTCTTCTTCCTCACTTTCCATATCAAATAAAGTATTTTGATAAGTCATATTTACTTGACGATAACCTTTTTCCGTAACAACTCTTCCTCTTGGAGTACGCTTTAAGAATCCACACTGTAATAAATATGGTTCGTAAACGTCTTCAATCGTCGTTGTCTCTTCGCCAATGACACTCGCAATTGATTCAATTCCAACTGGTCCACCATTAAACTTTTCAATGATGCCACGAAGTAATTGATGGTCAGTATCGTCAAGTCCCGCATCATCAACTTTTAAGCGCTTCAAGGCTTTTTTCGTAACTTCTAGATTAATTGTATCATCACCATCAACCAACGCAAAATCACGAACGCGACGGAAAAGGCGATTAGCAATTCTTGGCGTTCCACGACTACGGCTAGCAAGCTCAAATGAAGCATCTTCATCAATTGGCATTCCTAAAACCCTTGATGTTCTTTTAACAATTTCTTGTAACTCTTCAGTCGTATAATATTGTAACTTTGAAATTATTCCAAAACGATCACGTAATGGTGACGTTAAGTCACCCGCTCTCGTTGTTGCCCCAACCAAAGTAAATGGTGGTAAATTAATACGCAAATTACGACTATTACCATCGCCACCAACCATGATATCAAGCGTAAAGTCTTCCATAGCCGGATATAAAATCTCTTCAACAAAACTAGGCATTCTATGAATTTCATCAATGAATAAAACATCGCCTGGTTCAAGGGAAGATAAAATAGCAGCTAAATCCCCACTCTTTTCAATACTTGGTCCACTGGCAGTTTTAATATTACTTCCAAGTTCATTAGCAATGATGTAAGCAAGTGTCGTTTTTCCTAATCCGGGAGGCCCATACAACAAGACATGATCAAGAGGCTCATCACGCAATTTAGCGGCTTCAATAAAAACTCTAATATTTTCTTTAACATCTTTTTGCCCAATATAATCATCTAATAACTCTGGTCGAATTGATTTCTCAAATTCATCACCAACTATTTCATCACTCGTTATGACTCTATCTCTTTCCATAGGCACCTCCAACTATTTTTATTTTTTCATATCATGAATGTATTCATATATCTCTTGCCAGTTCTTAACTCGCTTAAAGTCTTTATTATAACGATTGTACTTTGTATCAAATAATAACACATCAATTCCTTTTTCACTAACTTTTGTACAATTTTTAATACTATCATCAATGAATAAGTCAAACTTCAAACTATCCGCATAATCACTTTTTCTCTTATCACCAGCAATTATCATATCATATTCAACATTTTTTTCATCAAGCCAAGTCTTAGTCAACTTATAACAATCCTCTATATAGTCCCCATCTCTTGTCGTTATAAAAATAATTTCATTTCCTTCTTGACGAAGTTTTTTTATTACGTCCACCACATAATCTTTTACTTCAACATTTTCTAAGACTTCAACCATATATGTCTTAAAAAAATCAAGACGATCTTCTTCACTCCAATCATACATGCCATTGAACTTATAACAATTCTTATCAACTATGCCATGACCTTCTTTATAAAGTTTATCATAAATACCCGCATATGCTTCTAACATTTCGTTAGTATCCGCAATTGTATCATCAATATCTATTCCAATTCGCATGTTCCACCTACTTAAGCAATAACTTTAATGCTTCTTTTACTTGATCTTCAATCGTCAAGGAATTATCAACTTTCGGAATAATTGCTTTAATCTCTTTATCTTTATAACCAAGACCTTTTAAGACCTCCATCAATTCATCAGTTGAACTCTCAACAAAATCAGCACTAATCTGCATATTTAATTTTCCTTTTAAATCGAGAATGATCTGTTTTGCTACCTTCTCCCCAATCTTAGGAAATTTCTTTAAATACAAAAGATTTTCTCTTTCAATAGCATCAACTATTCCACTAATAGAACCAGTAGCTAAAATAGGAAGAGCCATCTTACAACCCAACCCCTTAACACTAATTAATTTTAAAAACAAATCTTTTTCTTCTTGCGTTTTAAATCCATATAAACTATTCTCATCTTCTCTTATTAATTGATATATATATACTTTATAATTTTCTCCCTCATTAAAAGCATAAGGATTAGGTGTATATACTTGATATCCAATACCATTATTATCTATTACTATATAACTTCCTGTAATTTCTTCTATTTTTCCAAATATATAATTATACATAACTTTCCTCCATTATCATTATATAATAAATAACTTTAAATGAAAATAAAAAGAGTTCATAAAGAACTCTAATTTCCATAATTACAATATCCTAGGTAACCACCAAGTTCATTAATACAACTCAATAGTCTTTTCTTATAGAAGAACACATTAGCGATATATTTATCAAACTCTTTCGCAATTGGAATCAAATCATTATCGGTTATAAAATAATTTACTTCTAACTCTAGACCATTATCCGTTGTAACAAACTCATAGTAATTATAATAAAATAAACCATTAACATTTTTATCTCTTTCGATGATGAAGACACTACCATCATCTCTTCGATACTTACGTGACTTAATGACACTTCTTTCTAAATTACTAGGGTTACTCATAACTTTAAATTCCCCATTTTGATATTCAAAATATCCTAAATAATTTACTTCACCCATATTATCAATTCGATCAGAATTCAAGAAAACATTGACCATGTAATCATCAATTTTCTTTACTAAATTATATTTTTCTTTTAAATCTAATTCTTGCTTCTTTAAACTATTATCATTATTACTAATTTCTTCTAAATATTTTATTTGATTAGATAAATCTTCTTTAACTTTAATATTTTCAAAAAAATTCATTTCTGATAATAGTATTTTTGATTTACTCATTTTACCATTTCCAGCATAATCACAATATAAATATTTATATAGAGGAGCTTCTTTATCACCAATAATTTGTAGTCCACTAATGATAAAAGAAGTATTATTTTCACGACTGTATTGCACAACTCTTATCTTTTGTTCTGATGAATTAAAATATTTATTAATATTAGCTAAATCAACTTCATCCATAAGCGATATTTTATTATCATAATCAGTAATTAATTCTGTTTCCATAGGTTCATGAGAATGATTAAATTTCTTTTTATCATAAGTACCAAAATAATGACAATCTCTTTCATTACCAATGTGATACAAATAAGAATCATGTGCTAAATCAACGCAATAAAGTCTTCCTGCAATCTCTAATATATTCCAAGCATAATGCATTTTATTTCCTTCAACAAAATAACATTTGATACCAAGGCGATCCATCATTTCTTTAAAAATCAAACTAAAACCATAACTGGATGTTTTACGATAAACAATTCCCAATAAAGAATTAATATCCTTTTTATTTTCTAATTTATAAGTATGACTATAAGTTATATAACGACGCAATTTATCGTATACAAAATAAGCTAGTTCAATTGGTGAATAAACTTGTTTTATTTCTCTTTCTAAATATTCGAAAGTACGGACGATTTCAATTAATTCATTTCTTGTATAACGATTCTTATTTTCATAATACTCATAATTGTTCGTTCTTTTTTGACGATCTTCATCATATCCTCCTGCTACTCTAAAAGTAATTTTGGGAGAATCAATAATCTTTAATAAGTTATTAGCCTTAACACCATAAGTATTTTTAAAATTGACAACTAATTCACTATTAGGATTACTCTTAATAAAATTATTAATATCCGAAATATCTTTTGGAACTAATGAATCTAAATCAATCTTAAACTTATTATTCATTTTGTCCTCCTTCAAGATGATTGTAACAAATGACATCATCTTCATAAACTGAAATATTGAGTGGTACTAAATCATCAATTAAATTCTTATTTTTAAGATATTGATTTTCGGAAATACTTATTTCTTTAAGACCGCTATATTTATTGACAAAATCTAAATCTAAAATATTAGAATTCGCAATTCCCAATCTTTCAATTAAAATAAAATGGTACATTGTACTAGTTTCTAATAGTTCACTATAACTTAAATCAACTTCTATTAAGTGTGGTAATTGTTCTAAATATTTAATTGTTTCTAATTTCATATTAATTAACTTAATAACATTTAGTCCCTTTAAAAGACTAATATCTTCTAAGTCTAAAACAAGACAATTATTAAAGCCAAGAGATTTCAATTTATTATGATAAAATCCTTTTACACTTGAAACGTAACAATTATTAAACATTAATTCTTCTAATGAAGAAACATGCGAAATAATATTTATCGCTTCCTCTTCAACTTTAGAGTTAGAAATCTCTAATTTTTTTAAATTAGGGAAATAATTTAAGATCTTAAAATCAATTTTTTGATAAGAATTAGAAATACCAATGGGATTTAAAGAAAGTTCTTCTACTCTTTTTAATTCATCAGGTGTAAATCTAGGCTCTGTCTTATTAAGAACATTCATTAAATACAACTGTAAATCTAAATATGGAATATTTATCATTTTATCACTCTATTCTTTTATTAAAATTTATTACTACTATCTTCTTTGAGTATATCATTAAAAGAAAAAGTAGTAAATCAAATTAAAAAATATTATAAAAAGATATATAGAAAAAACTATACATCTTATTTATTGTCAATCTTATCGAGTTTTACACTAACAAGTTTTGATACACCAGACTCTTGCATCGTAATACCATATAGTGTATCAGCATACTCCATGGTCTTTTTCTTATGCGTTATGATTAAGAATTGCGTCTTATCTTTATAATGTTCAAGATAAGTTCCAAATTGATCAACATTAGCTTCATCAAGAGCCGCTTCGACTTCATCAAATAAACAGAAAGGAACGGTTCGAACATTTAGTATCGCAAAAATTAAACTTATGGCTGTAAGAGTTTTTTCACCACCTGATAAAAGGGAAATAGATTTTAATTTCTTTCCTGGTGGACAAGCAATAATTTCAATATCCGTTTCCAAAATGTTATGAGGATCCGTCAATTTTAACTCAGCTTTACCACCTTTAAACAATTCTTTAAATACTTTCCTAAACTCTTCATCAATCTGTTTAAAAGTTTTTAAGAACTCTTCTTTCATAACGGTATCCATTTCATCAATTATTTCTAAAAGAGTCTCCTTAGCATTAACTAAATCATTTCTTTGATTAGTTAAAAATTCATATCTTTCACTAACTCGTTTATATTCATCAATAGAAGCCAAATTGACCATACCTAATCGCTTAATATTATTACGATAAGTCGTTACTAAACTTCTTGCTTCTTCAACACTAACTTCTAAGACATAATTATCTCTTGCCTTTTCAAAAGTTAATTCATAATCTTCATTTAGAGTATTTAAATAATTATCTAATTTAACATCCATTTTAGATAGGGAAATTTCTAATTCTTTTAATTCTTTTTCACACTTGTACAATTCCGAATTATTAATCTTATTAGCAGCTTCCATTTCATCAATAACACTTGATAATTTATCTTTTTCTTTATTCTTAACTAGAATATTTTTTTGTAATTCTTCTTTGTCGCGCGTTACTTCATAAAATAACTTCATGATGCGTTCTTCTTCTTTAGAGATAGAATCATCAACAATATGTCCTAAACTATTTAGTTCTTGTTTAACAGTCGTAAGTTCATTACTTAAAATATTAATTTCATTTTTATTAGAACGAATCTTTTCTTCAATACTGACCAAATTAGTCTTTTCTTTATAAATAGCCTCTTCTTTAAGATTAATTTTATTATTTAATTCTTCGACTTGTTCATCTAATTCTTTGATTAAATTATTAATTTCTTCTTTCTTTAAAGTAGCTAATTCTAAGTCTTTCTTATCACTAATTACACTACGACTTATTCTTAAACTACCACCCGTTACACTACCACCAACATTGATGACTTCACCACCAAGAGTAACAATTTTATAGCGATTATTAATCTTACGACTTATTATATTAGCACTATCAAGGTCCTTAGCAACGATGACATTACCCAATTGATTAGAAATGACATTATGATAGATATTGTCGTATTTAACTAAATTGATAAAAATATCAATGTATCCTTCTTCATCACTAATAGATGCAATTACTTCTGGATCAATTCCTCTTGGCTTAATGACATTTAATGGTAAGAAAGTAGCACGACCCAAACTATTTTCCTTTAAATAATTAATAGCTTTTTTAGCACTTCTTTCGTCATCGACAACAAGATATTGCTTACTAGCAAGAAGGGCAACTTCTAATGCTAAAGTATACTCATTATCACATTCCACTAAATTACCCAATACTTGATGAATTCCTGTTAGGCGTGGATTATTTAAAATCGAACGCACACTACTACTTAGATTTTCACCATTTTCAATATTATTAGTAAGAACTTCAATTTGATGATTGACATCGATTAAGTCTCTTCTTTTATAACCACTTTCACTTAAAAGTGAAGATTGTTGTTGTTTTAAATTAGATAATTCAAAGTCTAAAGTATCAATCTTACTACTAATGTCTTTTTGATCTTTTTGAAGAATGTCATAATCTTTTTCTTTTAAATAAATATCATTAGTAATACGTAAGGAATTCTCTTTTAAAAGAGCAATGTTTTCATATACTTTTTGATCATTAGCTTGATACTTACTACGTTCTTTTAAAAGTTTCTTTTCACCATTTAACTGTTCTTCTTTTTGCGTTAAACTCAATAAATTATTATTTAAATCATTTATTTCAGTCGCTAATTTGGACAATTGATTCTTTTTATCTAATAAATCACTATCACTACTATCATTTTTAACATTTAAATTTAAAATATTAGTATTTAATTCGTCGATGCGTTTTTGATTTTGTTCACGATTATAATTAATCTTTTCAATCTCTTCCGCAATTAAAGCAACTTCAATATCTTGTAACTTCTCTTTATTCTCTAGATATTTGGTTGCTTCAATACTCTGTTCTTTTAATGGCTCTACTTGAACTTCTAATTCGCTGATGATATCATCAACCCTATTCATATTATCTCTTGTTCGATCAAGTTTACGAATAGCTTCTTCTTTACGCTTTTTATATTTTAAAACACCAGCGGCCTCTTCAAAAATCATTCTTCGATCAAGTGCTGAATTGGATAGAATGCGATCAATTTCTCCTTGCGAAATAATATTAAAAGAATCTCTTCCAATTCCACTATCAATAAATAAATCCGTTATATCTTTTAAGCGACATTTATCGCCATTTAAAAAATATTCATTTTCGCCACTACGATAAACTCTTCTTTTGACAACAACTTCATTATAAGGAATATTTAAATAATTATCACTATTATCAAAAACAAGGGAAACGGATGCGACATTTAAAGGATTCCTTGAATTACTTCCCGTAAATATGACATCAGTCATACCATTATCACCACGAAGTGATTTAACAGATTGTTCACCTAAAACCCAACGGACAGCATCCACAATATTACTCTTACCACTACCATTAGGTCCGACAATACAAGTTGTCTTATTATCTAAACTAATTGTCAATTTATCGGCAAAAGATTTAAAACCTGTTGCTTGTATTTCCTTTAAATACATTATCATCACCCTATTCACTATATAAAATTATACACTAAACAACTACCAAAAGTAAACCAAAAGAAAAATAACATCACTGTTATCTTTTCTATTATTTATTTTTTTATGACTGCTAAAAGTATGACTACGCAAATGAGTAACAAGGCAACTATATAAGCAACAATGATACGCTTATTTTTACTAGTTGGAAGATTATCATCTGGATAATTAGATTCATAATCATTTTCATCATACTCAACACTATTAGTATTGGTCATTGGTCGATAATTTTCATACATCTCTTCTTCAGTATATGGTGGATTAGTATTATTTTCATAATTTCTATCATCACCAAAATACATTGTGTCTTCACTTGAATTATTATTTTCATCATAATTATTCATATCATCACCATCTTACAAATAGATTATATCAAAATTAAAGCAAGAAAAAAAGAGAATACTCTCCTTATTTAAATAACAATGTAAAGATATCATGCCCAGTAACATAAATAGCAAGTAACATTATGAGAATAAAACCAAT
>CANQWJ010000017.1 GCA_947627525.1 uncultured Bacilli bacterium | reverse complement strand
CAAAACATCATCTTCGTTCTCCTCATCAAAGCTATTGTCCTTCTAACAGCTGCTTTGGGATATAGTAATATCATCAGTGCGGTCTTTGCTGATGTAGGAGTTACATTAATAACAATAATTAATACGTTTAGAATATTTAAAAAAAGATACTAGTTTACAACTAGCATCTTTTTTATTCAACTGTTACTGATTTGGCAAGATTTCTAGGTTTATCAATATCACAACCACAGAGTTTAGCTACATAATAGGCAATTAACTGAAGAGGTACAATACTTAATATTGGCGTAAATAGTGAATTTGTTTTGGGTAAAACAATTTTCTTGCTTACAAAATCATAATCATCGTCTAATTGTTTTGTCGTAATTAGAATTATATCAGCACCACGAGCTTTTATTTCTTTTATATTACTTATTGTTTTACTCTTTAAATCACAATCTGTCATTACGACTATCACTTTCGTATTTTTTTCAATTAATGATATTGTCCCATGCTTTAACTCTCCTCCTTTATAGGATTCACTATGAATATAAGATATCTCTTTTAATTTTAAACTTCCTTCCATACTAATAGCATAATCTATACCTCTACCGATATAAAAGATATTATCTTCATGGTAAATATTTTTTGCTATTTCAAAATATTCTTTATCTAAATCAATAACTTCACTTATTTTTTTAGGGACCTCACCAAATAATTGCAAATATTTATCAAGTTCATCAATACTGATCATTTCGCGTTCTACCATCATTTTTAAATTGATAAGTATTAGCATAGCAACTTGCAAAAGATAGGCCTTAGTTGTTGCAACAGCAACTTCGGTACCTGCTTCAATGTTTAATACAAAATCAGCTTCCCTAGCCATTGTTGAAGTTGGAACATTGACGATAACAAGAGTATCTATTCCATCTTCTTTGGCTTTACGAAGGCAAGCAATTGTATCAGCTGTTTCACCAGATTGCGACACTAAAATAACTAAAGTCTTCGCATCATAAAAAACCTTTTTATAACGATATTCACTAGCTACTTCAACATCAGTTTCAACATTAGCATATTCTTCAAATAAATGTTTCCCAACTAACCCAGCATGCATTGCCGACCCGCAACCGACAATGTGAATGCGACTATATTTAGATAATTTCGGCATTTTCTTTAAAAATGTTTTACTATTACTAAAATATTTTCTTAATAAGGATTCTAGTACTACACTCTCCTCATGTATCTCTTTCAACATAAAATGCTCAAAGCCATTCTTATCAACTTCGTTACCATCAACTTTTACATTTAATTTTTTTCTTGAAACTGGATGTAAATCATTATCATATATAGAAACCCTTTTTTCAGTAAGCTTAACAATATCACCATTTTCTAAAAGATAATAATTCTTAATACCACTATTTAGTGCTGATACATCAGAAACAATCATTTTTACATTTTCCGAATAACCGATTAATAATGGACTATCTTTTCTTGTTGCATAAAGAGTATCTAAATCATCATCAAAAATAATACCAAGGGCATATGAACCAGTGACATTATTTGTAAACTCTTTTATTACTTCCAAATTACTCATTTTAGTTGTTGCTTTAATATAATCTAGTAAAGCACAAGCTATTTCGGAATCTGTTTCCGTCTTAAAATGATAACCTTTTTTCTCTAAGTACCTTTTAATCTCTAAATAGTTTTCAATTATGCCATTATGAACAATAGTAACCATACCAGTACGATGTGGATGCGCATTATTTTCATTAGCTTTACCATGAGTTGCCCAACGCGTATGAGCTATACCAATTTTTCCCATTACACCACAATCTATTTTTTTCTCTAGTTTTTCAATTTTACCCTTTTCTTTAATAATATTAATTTTATTATTGTTGACATAGGCAATTCCTGCAGAATCATAACCTCTATATTCTAATTTTTTCAAACTTTCAATTAGAACTTTTTGAATATTTGTCTTTTTACCAATATATCCAACAATACCACACATATTTTCCTCCACGACAAAAATTAGGTGTGATATACTTTTTGTTGTAATGTTGATTTTACTTTTTATTATATATCTTACGAATCACCAATCCGTAGTAGCACCCGCCGAATTTTCGAAAATCTACTAACCTCGTCATCTATTTAAAGATCTGGCGCTCAATATGAATTACAACCTTTCTACTTCATACTTAGTATTATTATATTATAATCTTGATAATTCGTGCACAAAAAAAGACCTATTAGGTCTATTCATCTTTATCAAAGAAATCATCATTCTTATTATCTAAATCATCATAGTCAGGAATATTTAAATTGAAATTGGTATCAGCTTGTTGCATAACTTTATCATTTATTAAAACGCCATCCAAAACAGTTGAGTTTGGTCTAAGAGGCGAAGTTCTCTCATCACGTCCCATAGCACTTACACGAACCGGTTTATCATACATACCATCAATTTGACTAGCAGTATTAGTGTAATACATGCGCTCATTCTCATCAACTGTCATTGGTTTCGGTGGAGCTTTTTCAACAACTGGTTCTTCTTTTTTAGGTTCAGGTGTTAAAACAACACCATTCATAATCGTTGCATCATAACTAGAACTTTGTGGTTTATCAGGAACAGTACGCATATCACGTGTTCCCATTTCACTAATAGTTACTGGTTTACCATATTGTAACTCTTTTTCTTGATTATTTTGAACTGGTATTTGTTGTTCAATATTTCTTAAATCATTACTTGGTCGATCAAGAGGAACATCTTGGCGATTTCGCATAACAATTCCTTCTTTGATGATACCAGCTTCTTCATTATACATATCTTTAAACTTTTCTTTAAAAATAGGCATTTCTTTTTTGATGACATCAGGATAAACTAAATGCGTATTTAAAATAGCTTTTTCAAAGTCATATATATTTACTTCTTTACGATTATCAAAGACTGTAAAAGAAAAGGCTGATTTCAAAAGGGTTAAAGAAATATCAGGGTATCTTGAACCAACTTCAAAAACTCTTTTATATTCTGAAGTTAAATCAACAATAAATTCCATAATGGTTTGTTGTTGATAACGGGAATACTTTAACGTTACGCCAGTATTTTGTTCTATTTTAGGAAGTGTTCCCATTAAAATAGCTACTGTCTCATCACGCGTAGGTTCTGGTACTTCAACTTTCTGAAAACGTCTTGTAAAAGCTTTATCTCTTAAAATATAACGTTCATATTCTTCGGTTGTCGTTGCCCCTACTACTTTGATACTACCACGACCTAATCCCTCTTTAAAAATATTAGCGAAGTCTAAGGCTGATTCATCAGTTGCTCCTATTAACATATGAATCTCATCTATGAATAAAATAATTTTCTCTTTTTGCTTTAATTCATCAATCATTACTTGAACTTTACTCTCACCATTAGGCATTGTTCCTAAAAGAGATGCTGTTTTAATATTAATAATAGTGTATCCCAATAAAGCATCTGGTACTTCTTTTCTTTGGATAGCATAAGCAAGTCCTTCAACAATGGCGGTTTTACCAATTCCTGGTTTACCAATTAATATTGCTGATTTTTCAGGAGTTAAAAGGATTAATAATAATTCCTTTATTTGTTCATCACGTCCAATAGCGGGATTAGTAATATATTCTTTTTCAGTAAAATTTTCACCATATCGTTCTAGTATACTAAACTTCTCGCCATTCATAACGATTCCTCCTTTATTCTCATTTATTATAACATTTATTTTTATTTTAATAAATAGATTTTTTAAACAAATAAAAAGCATTGAAAAAAAAGAAAAAATATACTATTTTTAATACTATTATTACCTTTTTTTGATATAATAGAAACTGGTGAGCGGTATGAGGGATTTTGGAAGAAAATATAAGGATTATTTACTTGCTGGAGGAATTACTTTTTTTATATTCATAATCATTTTTTTACTTAAGGGTATTTATCCTTTTGGAACAAACAGTTTAATATATGGTGATATGCAAGATAAGTTAACTTCTTCATATTATTATCTATATGATTGTATTTATAACGGTCAATCTTTTTTGATTAACTTTACTTCTTCTGGTGGTATTAACTTTTTTGGAACCATAACTTCTTTTCTTCTAAATCCTTTTACGCTTTTAATACTATTTGTTGAAAGAAATAAAATATATTTATTCGTATCCATTATCGTTGTTTTAAAATTAGTTCTTTGTAACTTAACTTGTTGTTATATGCTTAAGAAAATTTTTAAGAACATGAATAGTTACTTAAGTGTTTTCTTAGCTCTTCTATATGGTTTTAGTATTTATGGTTTAGCTTATTATCAAATGTCTTCTTGGATTGATGCAATGTACATGTTACCACTAATCATAGTTGGTTTAAAAAAGCTATTTGATCTTGATAAAGCATTTATGTATATTCTTACTTTAACTTTATCTTTATATTTTAGTTTTTACCTTTCATTAATTATTATTCTATTTCTTTTTTTAGTATCTATCTTTTATATTCATACATATATTGATAAAGAAAAACGTTCTAAAAAAATATTACAATTATTATTGAGTAATTTATTATGTATTGGTTGTTCTTTCGTCATCATTTTTCCAACGTTTCAACAATTGTTATCATCCGCTCAAATTAATTATAGTTTAGAAGAAATTTTAAATTCTAAATGGGGCTTGTTAACTGATAAAGTTTCATTATTCTTATTTGGACCTCTTATTTGGGTAGGATTATTTCTTCTTTTAAAGAATTATAAAAAGCATAAAGAGTTTTTAACTTTTTATATTCCAGCAATGATACTTTTATGTTTACCAATTATTATTGGACCAGTTAATAATTTGTTACATTTAACAATACTTACTTCTTTTCCTCATTGCTTTGGTTTTATAACTATCATTTTCTTAATAATTGGTGTTGCCTATTACTTTGACAGTTTAGAGACAAATAAAAATAAAATTGGCGTAATTGAAAAAATAATATCTGTCATTTTAACTATTGGAAGTATCACAACAATTATTTATATAACTATTTCTAAATATGATTCTTTACAAGAAGCAATTAATAATTTAACTTTTTCGAAAGACGAAGTTCTCTTCTCATTTTTAGTTTTAATGTTTTTAGTAAGTTTCATTACTAGTCTAATTATCTTTATCTTAAATAAAGGCTTTAATAAATTATCTTTTAATTTACTAGCACTCATCGCTTTTACCCATATTTTTGCGACGACATATATTTATGCTGGTATTGATTCTATTCAAAAAGACATTAAAACTGTTTATAATGGACTTCAAGAAATGGAATATGAAAGTGAAGATAGTAATTATTATCGTTATAAGAATGATACTCAATCTATCATCATGAATAGTAGTAATGTAACACGTTTTGATAGTCTTGATGGTTATAGCTCCTTTATTGTTAAAAATAACCAAGAAGTATTGCATAAGTTAGGCTATTCAACTAGTTCAACAAAGACTTATTCTAATGGTGGTACTTTATTTACTGACTTACTACTTGCGAATAAATATATATTGAATAATGGTAAAGAACCTTATAATTACTCATTAAAGAATCAATATAATAATTATTACTTATATGAATATAATGATGATATTAACTTTGGATATTTAATTAATGAAAATATTGATATTAATAAATATGATGATAGTTTTCAAATTCAAAATGCTATTTATAAATCTATTACTGGTAATGATAAAGACTTATTTGAAATCGTTGATGAAATTAAGACTTTTAATATTGATGTCAATGATAATAATTATAAAGTATTGAGTGAACAAAACTATGTTAGATTTAATATTAAAGTTAAAGATGAAAAAGAATTATATTTAGAAATTGATCATTTTAAAGATAAAGATATTTCTAAATACTTTGATATCTATGTCAATGGCGAACTAATTGTTCAAGACTTTCCTAATGATGAAATTAATGGTATTATCGATTTAGGGACATTTAAAAATGAAAAAGTGCAAGCAACTATTTTATTTAAAAAAGATTGTGAACTAGAAAAGATTAAAATTGGGATTTTAGATTTAGATATGATTGATGACTTTGTTGATGATAATCGTCTATATTATGATTTATCATATCAAAAAAATAAGATTAATATCGTTATTGATGATAATAAAGATAATTTATTATTCTTACCAATAACTTATAATGCGGGATATAAGGCTTATAACAATGGTGAAGAAATCCAAATTGAAAAAGTTTATAACAACTATATTGGAGTAAGATTAAAAGATGGAGTTAATCGTATAACTATTGAATTTATTCCACCATATTTAATTCAATCTTTAATAGTAACAATAATTTTTATAATATTAACCATTATTTTAAATACTAGTTTATATAATATATTGATAGATAATAAATCATTACAAAAAATTAGTAAATATATTTACCTAACTATTTATGGTTTATTAGTATTAGGAATATATTTATTACCAATGATATCTTTCTTAATATCTTTATTTGTATATATAAAAATATAAGAAAACAAGATCAAAAATCTTGTTTTTTTATAAAGCCATATAGCTAATAGTTTTAGCTTTAGGTTTAGATTCTTTGGAATCTTTTTCTAATTCTTTAGATGCTTTAATACCTTCAATAAGAGTATTTATTTCACTACTAATAGCTGGTGTTATATCTTTAAAAGCATTAGTTGATTTTAGTTGTTCACCAAAGTTTTCAATACCTTCTAAATCATGAAATAAAACAGCCTTAGTAAATTTTACAACACATTCTAGTAGTGCATTATTCTCTTCAGTACGTTCGTTGTTACGATCAGTTTCAAATTCAACATTAACAACTGGTAATAAACTATTTTTTACTATTTCAATAGCATTTATAGCGACAAAGTAATTAACAATGCTCTGGTTAACGATACGTAGTTCTCTATTTAAAGATGAAATAGCAATATCAAATTTATCTTTTTTAGATCGCAATATTTCACAAACAGTCTCACTATCAACCTTATTTAATATCTCTTCATAAGCATTAGTAACAACATCTAAATAATCCATATTTTTATCACGATATGCTTCTAAATAAGTTCTTACATCAGCAAATTCTAATAACTCTTCTTTTAACTTTTCTAATTCTTCTTCGAGGATCTTAGTAAATAAATACATCTGATTTTCATCGATACCTGTTATTTTTGTTGGTTCATTTTGTTGACGTTTTCCAAATAGACCACGACTTTTAGATGGACTCTTATTATTAGTAGTATCTATAAAATTATCAAAGGCTTTGCTCACTTTTTCAGCTGTTTCTTTATCTAATTCAAAATGAAGTGAATAAGGGAAAATGGTATTGAGATAATTGTTATAAATCTCTAGTTTTTTGCCAAAACCTAAAACACTTTTAATATCATTACAATCCAGTTTCTCAATTGGCATACTACGCATGATTGTTATTTGATCTACTCTTTCTAAATAAGGTAAAGAACTTAAATCGCCATTTTTTAGTTCTTTAATTAAAACACTATAGTTACCGCCTAAAGAATCACATATATCTTTAAATATATTACTTTTATTAACTGCAAAAAGAGCATTAAATAAATTGTTCATGGAACGTCCATTTTGATCTCTATTAATCGCATACTTTTCGTAATGTTCATCATAAATATAAGGACTAACTTCATCTTTTTCTAAACCATCATATATTTTACTAGGATCATCAATACCAATAAATGCTAAAATACTTTTTTGATCAATCTGGTACTCTCTTAAAAATTCTTGATAAATAGAATTATTTTCACTATTGAACAAAGCGAGAATAAAGGAAAGCATTTCAACATCTTCATCACTTAATTCAACAGGAACACAGCGATTTAAAACTTTACCATTATCAACAATTCTTTTATGAATACGAATGACATCTTTAATGTAATCTTTAGCATTTTCTTGATAATCATCCATTCTTCTATCCATTCTTCGAATGGCTTTATCGTGTTTTTCCTCAGCAACATATTTTTTAAAATCAGAATCTATGTCCTTAAATTCATCAAAGTCTAAATATAATGATTCTAAAAAGTCACCAAACTTAGGACCGATATGATAACTTTTAGAAAAGATATTTTTACAAATATTAATAATTGATAAATCACTCTTTTTAAGTCCTTGATTAGCGCCACCAAAAACGATAGAACCATATTTATCAATTAATAAATCAATATCTTCATCAGTATCTTCTATATCTAAGTCGTCGTGCTCAACAAGAAAACTATCACCATCATCACCTACAATAGTTCCTACAACCTTTGAATAATGCAAATCTTTATCATTTAAAAAACGTCTAACATTACTATTATCATCTTGAAGAATAGATAATAATAAGGACAAAGAAATTATATCTTTATCATCATAGTCAGTGTCCAAATCGTTTATTTCTACAAAAAATTTAGAAGCTGTACGCAAAACTCTAACTAATTCATCAGGCATATCTTTAAAATATCGATGTTGTCTTTTTTTAGAAAGGTTCTCTTTTTTATAATTCTCATATTGAGTAACCATATAAGCAAGGTTTTGCTCACTATCTCTAATTTTCGTGAATAAATCAGGATTAATTTCACATATCAATCTATCAATTAAAAGGCTATTACTAAAATTAATAAAGTAAGGTGTAGCCCATTCTAGTGTGGAATCAGATAAATGACGAAATTCTTTTTCTATATCAAGATAAAGCTGTGGTTTTAATTTTTGAGACATTATTTCTTGCTCGCTGATATCTATTTGTAAATGTTTTAATACTTCTTCAGGAGTTATGCCATTTTCACATAAATAGTTACCTAATCGATGCTTTTTATAAACACTAGCAAAATACAAGGCAAGTTGGAAACAGTCGGCATCATTAGTTAACAATTGTTCGTTATAGCCTCCTTGTTGAACTTTTTCTAAAATAACTTGGTATGCTTTCACCGCAAAACATAGGAAACTATCAACATCAGAATTAAAATATTTATCTCTAATTATATTCATTTCAACAATCTTACTCTGCATTTTCTGTCTTTCTAAAAAGTTTTTATCCATTTGATAATTTTTAAAGAATTCAGGATCAAGGTTGTGTTCTAAAAGAATTTTTTGAATAACTGGTTGAGGAGAAATATTACGATCAAAAAGGCGAGAAAAAACTTCAAATATCGAAATAGTTCCATCACCTTCAAAGTATGGCTTAAAAATCGTCATAAGCGGCACTAAATTTATTTTTTCTTCTTCATCAGCATCTTCAAAATCAATATTAAGATAAGTCAAAATACTATCCATATTTATTCCTTTTGACTCTAAATAAAGTGTAAGTTCTTCATATTCATTTATTTTATCTTCAACACTATATTCTTTAGCACAAGAAAATAAAGACAACAAAATAGAAAGAGGAACAGCATTATCTCTATCAATAACTATATTTGGATTCTCTCCTTGATAACCAATTAATGATGTTAAAAGAGAATAAAAATAATTAGCTTTTTCTAAAAGAATAACCGTTGTTGGTGGTAAATCTTTAAACAATCCATCAATGACCTTTTTTTCATTTTCTTGATGAAGAAAATCACTTTCTCTTTTAATATCTTTTTCAGTTTCTTGATTTTTAGGAAATAATTGTTCAATTTCGGAACGAGTAATATTCGTATTATAATAAATATAAGTAAGTCCCCTATAAATAATATCAATTGGTAATAATTCCCCATAATAAATTTTAACGGGATATTCAGGTATTAAATCACTAGCATATTTTTCATATAATAATTTACATATATTATTAGAAATAGTAGAATGCGTAATTTCATTGAAATTAGGACAATTTATATTAAACTTTTTAATACTAGGAGCATAATCATCATCATAACTCATAGCATAAATAATGGATGCTAGTTCACGAATATTATTGTCTTTTGTTTTTGAAGCATTTTTTAAAATAACAGCATTGTCTGAAATAATATAATGATAAAGAGCCACGCATAAATTTTCAAAAAATATCTTTGTTTTTTCCGGAACTAATTTTTTAAATTCATCATAAGATAAAGTCATACTTTTTCCCCCTTAAAGATTAGTTATTATTATAATTTAGTTGCACAAAAAAAACAACTATAAAAGTTGTTGTTTACTCACTTTTTCCAAGTAAATAATAGAATTCATTACGACGTTCTTCTTTTAGTGCTCCACTAAATTTTGTTGTCACAGTTGTTGTGAGTTCCTTCTTAACACCACGGGCAACCATACACATGTGTTTGGCTTCAACATAGATGGCAATATCATCAGTTCCTAAATTTTCTTTTAAGTCTTGCATTATTTCATCAGTCATACGTTCTTGAACTTGAAGACGATGAGCATATTTTTCAATGACACGAACAATTTTACTCAAACCAATTATTTTTTCATTGGGAATATAAGCAACATGAATGACACCATAAAAAGGCATTAAATGGTGTTCACACATGGAACAAAATTCAATATTTTTAACGAGAACTAAATCATCAAAATGGTCTTCAAAAGTTGTGTAATTAAATTTAGGTGAAGATAGTAATTCTTTATACATTTTCGCAACGCGTTTAGGTGTATCCTTTAGGCCATCACGATTGGGGTCTTCACCAAGAGCTTTTAATAAATCATAGGTTGCTTTTTCAACTAATTTCTCATCCATCTTATATTCACCATAACTTTCAAACAATTCGCTTTTTATTATAACCGATTATGAATATTTGTCAAATTATTAGTTATCTTGGTATTCATAGATATTAATCGCGTGTTCAATTTTTCTATCCACAACTTTTGTGGAAACTTTTTTTCCGTAGATTACTTCAAAACATTTTTGAGCATCCTTTAAAGATGGAAATAAGAAGTAATCATCAAGTGTTTTTACTAAAGAGAAGTCATTTTCAATGAGCCAATTGTTATAAATTTTAGTTTTACCATCAACATCATGTCCCCTTAGTTTTTCAAAAGAAGAGTTTTCAGCATTCTCAACTAAAATGATTTTCCCGTTAGGCTTTAAAACGCGCTTTAATTCCTCTAAGGCAAGATGACGCTCTTCTAAATCAAGAATTGTTCCTAAGACCCAAGATGAGATAATTAAATCAAAATAATTGTCTTGTAAAGGTAGTTCTTTTAAATTAGCGCAAATGAGTTTTGACGTACTTTTTTTCGCTTTCGTTTGCGCTTTTTTTAATTGTTCATGTGATAAATCAACACCAATATATTCTTTACTATTATCTTCTAATATTTCTAAATATTTTCCAGTTCCACAACCAGCATCCAAAATAGTCTTATTAAAAGATATTTCTTTTAAGAATGCTCCTACTTCTCCACTTGCATCTTCTGAAGCACTAAATATCTCATAATAATCATTATCTTGGTAATAAGCTTTTGACTTTTGGGATAGATTCTTCATCTTTTATTCCTTCCTTTTCTTTTGTTTCAGGATAAATTAAATCAACGATATATTTGGCAATATTTTGTTGTTTACCAATGGCAGGACGATAATGCATATGAATGCCAGGAACAGTATTTATTTCAATGATGCGATAACTATCAGGATTTTGTTGTTCAGTAATCGTATTAGTCATATAATCAATCCCAACATAAGGTAATCCTGGAAAAGCTTCCAATACTTGTTTTCCAATATCAATGACACTAGGATGCACTAAATCAGTATAATCGATACAAAGACCACCCATTGCCACATTAGAATTTGGTCGTAAATAGACTTTTTCATCTTTTTGGGGAATAGTCTCCATACTAAGATTTTTTTTAGATATGTAATCAATTAATTCTTCATCAACTAATATTTCACATAAAGCATTGTTTCTTGGATGAAAACGATGATAGTTTTCTTTTGCAATTAGCTCTTTGATAGTTGAAGTACCATCGCCAATGACACTAGCAGGATCACGATGTAAAACAGCAAAATCACCATTTTTAGTGACAAAAACACGATATTCTTTGCCATCGTAATATTCCTCAATCAAAACCTTCGTATCAGGACTCTTCACTCTCGCCATCTTATCAAGAGCACGATCAACTTCATCATGACTTTGCAAGTTGATATGAAC